>NZ_NFHI01000038.1:0-25154 GCF_002159255.1 Massilimicrobiota sp. An80 | reverse complement strand
TAAAATTTAAAGATTCCATAATCTAATTATACCAAAAACGACAATGATAATCATTAAAGATAATCATTGTCGTTTTCTTTTTTAGGTGGCCTTACGAATATTTATTTCGTTACAGCCCCTTTTTTTCTAGTCTTTTGAGCCTATTAAATGTATAATAAAAAGGTACATAGAAAAGGAGCGATGAGAATGAACAAAAAGAAACTCTATGTTTCTATTGTAGAAATTATAGTTGTGATTGCTGTGACTATCGGTATTTTTAAATTTGTTGTAATACCAGTAAGAATTGAAGGTATTTCAATGGAAAATACATTACATGATCATAGTATAGCTATGATTAATGCCATGGGAATTCAAGAAGATAATATCCATCGTTTTGATATTGTAGTGATTGATAGTCAGCAGCTTAATGAAAAGATTATTAAACGTGTTATAGGATTACCTAATGAAACAGTACGTTTTGAAAATGATGAATTATATATAAATGATGAGCTTGTTCAACAAGATTTTTTAGATCAGGATTTTGTTGAAGAATCAAAATTAACTTATAATGTTGAACAATTTACAGATGACTTTGAAGTCACTTTACAAGATGGTGAATATTTTGTGATGGGAGATAATCGTTTGCGTTCCACTGATTCTCGAGAGTTGGGACCATTTACTATTGATGATTTTGTTGGAATGAAAGGACTTGTGATCTATCCATTTACTGATATTCAATGGATTGATTAAAAAGGATGGTGATGAAAATGGCTAATCAAGGATCAAAAATGAATATTCATTGGTTTCCTGGACATATGGCTAAAGCCAGAAGAGAGATAACAGAAAAAATAAAAGTTATTGATATTGTCATTGAATTGGTAGATGCACGTGCTCCTTATTCATCAAAAAATCCAATGATTAATGAGATAACAAAAAATAAGCCTCGTCTTATTGTTTTAACAAAGAAGGATATGGCAGATGACCAGTATACCAAACAGTGGGTTCAATATTATGAAAAATGTGGCTATCAGGCTATGAGTGTGAATCTAAAGAATTTCAATGAATACCAGAAAGTTATTGAAAAATGCCGTGTTGTTTTGAAAGATAAAATGGAAAAGGAAAAAGCCAGAGGTCTCAAACCACGTGCTATTCGTGCTATGGTTTTGGGAATTCCAAATGTCGGGAAGTCAACTTTTATTAATAAACTGGCAAATCGTAAAGCTACAGTGACAGGAAATAAACCAGGTGTGACTAAGGCTCAACAAATTATTCGCATTGCTAAAGATTTTGAATTATTTGATACACCAGGTGTATTATGGCCAAAACTTGATGATGAACATGTGGCCAAAAATATAGCATTATTAGGATCAATCAAACAAAGTATTTTACCTTTAGATGATTTGTTTATTGAAGCTATGCGTTATTTGTCTAAACATTATCCTGAACTTTTAAAAGAACGTTATCAATTAGAAATTGATGAAAATGATCCTGATTGGATTATTCATACATTTGATCATATTGCAAAAATAAGAAAAATAAAACCATTACGTGGGGAAACGGATTATGATCGTGTTATGGAACTTTTCTTTAGTGAAGTCAATGATGGTAGCATTGGAAAAATCACATGGGAGGATCCAACATGTGTGAACGACTAAAATATGAGCAAATGGCTTATGATTTAGGAAAACATTATATTGTGGGACTTGACGAAGCTGGTCGTGGTCCAATGGCTGGTCCATTGGTTGTAGGAGCTGTTATTTTCCCTCGAGATTATTATGATGAAAGAATTAATGATTCTAAAAAATTAACTGAAAAAAAACGTGAAGAACTTTATCGTATTATTATTGAAAATGCATTAGCTTATCAAATTGAAATTATTAATGTTGAAGATGTCGATCGTTTAAACGTTTATCAGGCTAGTAAAAAAGGAATGCTGGATGCTATTGAACATATATCTATTCGCCCAGATTATGCATTGACAGATGCTATGCCTTTAGGTGATAGTATTGAACATCAGTCTATTATAAAAGGGGATGGATTATCTTTAAGTATCGGTGCAGCGAGTATTTTGGCTAAAGTGACACGTGATCGTATCATGCAGGATTATGCTAAGATATACCCTGAATATGGTTTTGATAAGCATAAGGGTTATCCCACAAAGCAACATAAAGAAGCTCTCAAAAAATATGGTGTTACACCTATTCATAGACGTTCTTTTCAGCCAGTTATTGAAATGTTAAATCAACAATTAAGTTTATTTGATGAATAAAAACATCATCAGATTCTATGTTTTTACTACAAAGTAAAAAATATTAAAATTATTATATCTTACGTTCTGTGAAGTGCATTTTTCTCAATGCGTTGATCAAAGCAATCAATAGAAAAATTGATTGTTTTTTATTTTTTGAAAAAAATTCATGGAAAAAAAGAAAAATGACAATTTTTTGCGTATATAAATAATAGGAGGATAATTATATGGAAGAATTAGTATTGTATTTTTCTTTAAAGTATGAAGGGGATTTTCAAAAAATCTATAAAGCTTTAATGAATAAAGAAAGAGTTGATGAAGAATTAAAAGTAGAATTAATGAAAAGGATGAATTGTCGTTACATAACAATTTTTAGTGATGAATATCCAGAATTGCTGAAACAGATTAACTGTCCACCATTTGTTTTGTATTATTATGGGGATTTATCATTGTTGAAAACAAAAACAATTGGTGTTGTGGGAATGCGTAATATGAGTGAATATGGGAAACGAGCAACACATTTGTTTGTGAAAGATTTAGTTCAAAATGGGTATACCATTGTCAGTGGGATGGCAAGAGGTATTGATACTGTAGCTCATCAAAATGCAATTGCCTATGGTGGACGTACCATTGCTGTACTTGGAACAGGGATTGAATACTGTTATCCTAAAGAGAATAGACTATTATATGAGGAGCTGAAAGAACATCAGTTGGTATTAAGTGAATATCCTTTTTTAACTGCTCCTCAAAAACGTCTGTTTCCATTTCGTAATCGTATAATTGCGGGTTTATCTTATAGTATATTAATAAGTGAGGCAAAACAAAAAAGTGGAACCATGATTACAGCTGGCTATGCTTTAGAACAAGGAAAAGACATTTATTGTATTCCAGGACGTTTTGATGATTATCAGGGGTGTAATGAGCTTATTAAACAGGGAGCTAAACTTGTTTTAAGTGCTCAGGATATTATGGAAGATGAAGATTATGGTTGACAAATCAAAAAAAAGACTTAATAATAGAAAACACGTAGGAGGTAATATGATGGGTAAGAATTTAGTGATTGTTGAGTCGCCATCAAAATCAAAAACAATTCAAAAGTATTTAGGTGCAGATTTTGAAGTGACTTCATCAAAAGGGCATATTAGGGACTTGGCAACTACTGGAAAAGGTGGTTTAGGAGTCGATGTGGAAAATAATTTCAAGCCTAATTATGTTATTAATAAAGACAAAAAAGATGTTGTGAAAGAGTTGAAAAAATGCGTGAAGGAAGCTGATTATGTTTATTTGGCTACTGACCCTGACCGTGAAGGTGAAGCAATCTCATGGCATCTTGCAGAAGTGTTGGGATTAGATGAAAATTCAACAAATCGTATTGTTTTTAATGAGATTACACGTGATGCTGTTATCAATGCATTGAAAAATCCTCGTACAATTGATCAAAATCTTGTTAAATCACAAGAAACGAGAAGAGTTTTAGATCGTATTATTGGATTTAAGCTTTCTAAGCTTCTACAAAAAAAGATTAAATCGAAATCAGCTGGTCGTGTTCAGTCGGTTGCATTGAGATTGATTTGTGAAAGAGAAAAAGAAATTGAAGCTTTTATTCCTGAAGAATACTGGAAAGTCAAAGCTCAATTTGAAAAAGATGATGTGACATTTGAAGCAGAGCTTGCTAAATATCACAATAAAAAAATTGAACTTCATAATGAAGAAGAAACAAATACTGTTTATGAGGCTTTAAATAAAGAGTTTCGTGTTTCTGATGTGAAGAAAACACAGAAGAAACGTGCTTCAAAACCACCATTTATTACATCTACATTACAGCAGGAAGCATCTTCAAAGTTGAATTTTAAAGCGAAACGTACAATGATGATTGCCCAAAAACTTTATGAAGGTGTCGATATTGGTAATGAAACTGTCGGTCTTATTACGTATATGAGAACGGATTCGATTCGTTTATCTGAAGGATTTATTCATGAAGCTAAGCAATATATCGGTGAAAAGTTTGGTCAAGACTATGTCGGTAGTGTGAAGGTGTCAAAGAAAAAAGACAATGTTCAGGATGCTCATGAAGGTATTCGACCAACAAGTATTATGCGTACTCCAGAAAGTGTGAAAGAGTATTTAAGTCGTGATGAATATAAGTTATATTCTTTAATTTATGCTAGAGCAATTGCTTCATTAATGGCTCCAGCTAAATTGAATGCTACAACACTTTCATTGGATAATAATGGTTATGAATTTAAAGCGAGTGGTTCAGTTATTTGCTTTGATGGATATTTAAGAGTTTATGGCGCTTATGAAAAACAAACTGATGAAATTCTACCTGAAGTGACAGTTGATGAAAAATTATTAAGTCAGGATATTCAAAAAACACAGCATTTTACAAAACCACCAGCTCGTTATAGTGAAGCAAAATTAATTAAGGAACTTGAAGATTTAGGAATTGGTAGACCAAGTACTTATGCAAGTATTATTGATACAATTGTAACAAGACAATATGTTGAACTTGTTGATAAAGCATTTAAACCAACGGAGTCAGGTTTATTAACAAATGAAAAGCTGGTTGAATTCTTTGATAGTATTATCAATGTTGAATATACAGCTCAAATGGAAAAAGAACTTGATGAAATTGCTGAAGGACATGATGATTATGTTCATGCTTTAACAACATTTGAAGATAAATTTGAACCTTTGTTAGAAAATGCTTATGATAAGATGGAACAGATTCAACCACAAAAAACAGGGGAAACATGTCCTGAATGTGGTGGTGATCTTGTGATTCGTAAAGGAAAATATGGATCGTTTGTTGCTTGTTCTAACTATCCAACATGTAAATATATTAAAAAGGAACCTGAAACGATTGAGTATACAGGAGAAACATGTCCAAAATGTGGTAGTCCAATGATTTATAAGACAGGACGTTATGGAAAGTTTGAAGCATGTTCAAATTATCCTGAGTGTAAATATATTAAAAATGAACGAAAAAAAGCTGAACCAGTGATGACAGATGAAGTTTGTCCAAAATGTGGTAGTCCAATTGTCATTAAAAAGGGACGATTTGGAGAATTTAAAGCTTGTTCAGCTTATCCAAAATGTAAAACAATTATTAAATAAAAGTCCCATATGGGACTTTTTAGAAAGGAAAAACAAATGGAAAGAGTCAATATTATAGGGGGCGGATTAGCAGGAGTAGAAGCTGCTCATCAGTTGATTTTACGCAATATTCCTGTGCGTCTATATGAAATGCGTCCACATCAGACAACTGGTGCTCATAAAACTGAATACTTTGCTGAATTGGTTTGTTCTAATTCATTAAGAGCAGATGGACTTCATAATGCTGTAGGTGTATTAAAAAAAGAAATGGAAATGAATCACAGCTTAATTATGAAATTTGCCAGAGAACATCAAGTTCCTGCTGGAGGTTCATTAGCTGTTGATCGTTTTGGGTTTTCAAAAGCAATTAGTGAATACATCGAATCTCAGCCATTAATTGAAGTTGTACGACAAGAAGTGACTCGGATTCCTGAAGGTCCAACAATTATTGCTTCAGGCCCACTGACAAGCCCTGCTTTATCACAAGATATTCAACAGTTATTGCAGAAAGATTATTTTTATTTTTATGATGCAGCAGCACCTATCATAGAAAAAGAAAGTATTGATTTTTCAAAAGCTTATCTCAAATCAAGATATGATAAAGGAGATGCTGAATATATTAACTGTCCGATGAATGAAGAACAATTTGAAGCTTTTTATAAAGCTTTAATTGAAGCTGAAGTTGTTAAACCAAAAGATTTTGAAGAAAAGTTTTTTGAAGGCTGTATGCCTTTTGAAGAAATTGCCAGAAGAGGAAAACAGACTTTACTTTTCGGACCGATGAAACCTGTTGGATTAGAAAAGGATGGTCAAAGACCATATGCGGTTGTTCAATTAAGACAAGACAATGCTGTTGGTTCACTTTATAATATTGTTGGATTCCAGACACATTTAAAATGGGGAGAACAGGAACGTATTATTCATATGATTCCTGGTTTAGAAAATGCTAAAATTGTACGATATGGTGTTATGCATCGAAACTGTTTTATCTGTTCGCCTCGCTATCTGAAACCAACATATCAGTTTATAAATCGTGATGATCTGTTTTTTGCTGGACAAATGACAGGTGTTGAAGGATATGTGGAGTCAGCTCAAAGTGGCATAGTGGCTGGTATTAATATGGCAAGATATTTACAAGATCAGGAATTACTGATTTTTCCTAGAGAGACAGTGATGGGCTCTTTGGCATATTATATTACTCATGGTAGTGAAGATGATTTTCAGCCAATGAAAGCTAATTTTGGGATTTTACCTGATTTAGCTGTGCGTGTGAAGAAAAAAGAACGTAAGGATGCCTATGCCAAACGAGCTATTGAAACAATGGAGGATTTTATTTCAAATGTCTGATTTTTATAAGACGATGAAAGAATATTTACATTATTTGCAGTATTTTAAAAACTATTCATCTTTAACAATCAAAGGATATCAAAGAGATATTGAAGAGTTTATTCAATACTGTCAGCGTGAGAATATTTCTTGTTTTGAAACAGTAAAGTATTCTTTTTTAAGAGGCTATTTGGCTTATTTACATACTAAGAATTTATCACCTAAAACGATTAATCATCATATGAGTAGTCTAAGAGGACTTTATCGCTATTTACAAAAAGAAGAACGCATTGATGATAATCCGTTTCTACTTATTGAATCGTTGAAAGAACCACAACGTCAACCAGATTTTTTATATATTGATGAAATGTTAGATTTGTTAGATAGTATTGATACACATACATCATTAGGACGTCGTAATAAAGCAATGCTTGAATTGATGTATGCCTCAGGACTACGTTGTTCAGAAGTTGTAGAGTTGCAGTTATCACAAATTGATTTTTCTAGACAACTGCTGTTGATTCACGGAAAAGGTGGTAAAGATCGTTACGTTCCGTTTCATGATTATGCGGCTTCATGGTTAAAAGATTATATTGAAAACGATCGCCAGGAGATAATGTCAAAATCACAACAGGATCATTATTTTGTATTTATTAATAAGTTTGGTAAACCTTTAACAAATCGTGGTGTGGAAGATATTGTCAATCGTGTTGTCAAAGCATATGATCCTACTAAGAAAATTCATCCTCATACCATTCGTCATTCGTTTGCAACGCATTTATTAGAACAGGGTATTGATTTACGTGTTGTTCAGGAGCTATTAGGACATGCTCATTTATCAACAACACAGGTTTATACACACATTACAAAACAGCATTTAAAAGAAATTTATGATCACTCACATCCAAGAAATCAACAAAATCATTAAGAAGTGAGAATATTTGAAAAAAATGTTGACGATAAGATGATAAAATGATAATATACAAATGTTGTAGACCTCTAGCTACAACCGCACATACAAGGTATTAAAGCTTAGCTGCCTTGATTGGCGAGTCTGAGATTATTATAAAAAGAAGGAGGTACATCATGTACGCAATTATTGAAACTGGTGGAAAACAATTAAAAGTTGAAGTTGGAGATTCTATTTTTGTTGAAAAATTAGATGTTGCTGAAGGAGAAGAAGTTGTTTTAGATAAAGTTTTATTTATTGGAGATAAAACAAATAAAATCGGTAATCCTTATATTAAAGGAGCTACTGTCACTGCTCAAGTTGAAAAACAAGGTAAAGAAAAGAAAGTTTTAATCTATAAATATAATCCTAAAAAGCATTATCATAAAAAACAAGGTCATAGACAACCTTATACAAAATTAGTGATCAAAGATATTAAAAAAACTGCTAGAAAAGCAGCTCCAAAAAGCGAAACTGCAGAAGCTGCTGAATAATGATTGAAGCTGTTATTAAAAAGCATAAACAATCCATTATTCAAATAACGGTTTCTGGACATGCTCAAAGTGCTGAATATGGCAAAGATTTAGTATGTGCTGGAGTAAGTACTGCTTGCATAGGAATTGCAAATGCATTGGTGCATTATCAGTTTTTATCACAAGAGTTAGGTACGATTGAGATTAATGATGGATATATTGATATTAAGGTTCAACATACGAATGAGCAGATTCAAGTGGTGCTAGGGACATTTGAAGTCATGCTGGAAACAATTGAAGAATCTTATTCAAAATACATGAAAATCAAAAAGATGGAGGTATGAAACCATGATGTTTAAGTTAGATTTACAATTATTCGCTTCTAAAAAAGGTGTTGGTTCAACAAAAAATGGTCGTGATTCTGAATCAAAAAGATTAGGAGCTAAATTATCTGATGGGCAATTCTGTACTGCTGGTTCTATCATTTACAGACAAAGAGGAACTAAAATCCATCCAGGTGTAAATGTTGGAAAAGGTGGAGATGACACTTTATTTGCAAAAGTAGATGGTGTTGTGAAATTTGAAAGAGACGGAAGAACAAGAAAAAAAGTTTCTGTTTATCCAGCTGCTTAATAGGAACCCCTTATATGGGGTTCTTTTTTTGAAAAAGACGGTAAAGAAGGTGAAAAGATGAAGTTTATTGATAAAGTACATATTTATGTTGAAGCAGGTAAAGGTGGCGACGGTGTTGTGGCCTTTCGTCGTGAAGCCTATGTACCTAAAGGTGGACCTGCTGGAGGAGATGGTGGAAAAGGTGGTAGTATTATTTTTGAAGCTACAACATCACTTTCCACTCTATTAGACTTTAGATATCATCGTGAATATAAAGCAAAAAGCGGTGGTCAGGGAATGGCTAAAAAGATGCATGGTGCAGATGGTGCTGATATGATTTTAAAAGTTCCTGTTGGAACTGTCATTTATGATGAAGATAGTGGACGTGTTTTAGCTGATTTAACTCATGATAAGCAAAGAGCGGTGATTGCTAAAGGTGGACGTGGTGGACGTGGAAATGCACGATTCGCAACAAGTCGTAATCCTGCTCCAACTATTTGCGAACGCGGAGAACCTGGTGAAAAATATAATTTGATTTGTGAATTAAAATTACTTGCGGATGTTGGGTTGGTTGGATTCCCATCAGTGGGGAAATCAACGTTATTATCAGTTGTAACACGTGCAAAGCCAGAGATTGCTGATTATCATTTCACAACAATTGTTCCTAATTTAGGAGTGGCTCAATCTAAAGATGGACGTTCATTTGTTATGGCTGATTTACCAGGTTTAATTGAAGGAGCCAGTCAAGGAAAAGGATTAGGGCATCAGTTCTTACGTCATATTGAAAGATGTCGTGTTATTGTTCATGTTATTGATATGGGTGGTACTGAAGGTCGTGATCCTTATGAAGATTATTTGGCTATTAATAAAGAGCTTGGTGAATATAAATATCGTTTATTAGATAGACCACAAATCATTGTTGCTAATAAGATGGATGAACCTGCAGCTGAGGAAAATCTTGAACGTTTTAAAGCTCAATTGAATGAAGATATTCCTGTTTTTCCTGTTATTGCTTTGATTCAAGAAGGTGTAGATATGGTTCTTTATGCAATTGCGGACTTATTGGATCGTACACCATCATTTGCCAGTGAAGAGGAAGAAACAGAAAACAGTGTTCTCTATACATATGAAAAACCAGATGAAATTGGATTTGAAATTCATAATATGGGTAATGGGCAATGGCACGTTACTGGTGAAAGAGTGGAAAAAATTGTTCAAATGGCATCGCTTGGTAGCGATGATGGTGTCAAACGTTTTGCACAGAAAATGCGTAATATTGGTTTGGATGATGCTTTGCGTGTGGCAGGTGTTCAAGCTGGAGACACAGTTTCAATTTTAGATTTTGAATTTGAGTTTTATGAATAGACCAATTCCATAATAGATGAAAAAATGAGAAAATTGCTTCTCATTTTTTTATTTATGTTAAAAGTGTGCTATAATGATGTGGATATTATGAAATGGGAGTTGTCACATGTATAGTTATATTAAAGGTGTTATTGTCGATATGTGTAAAGATCATATCGTGGTAGATAATCAAGGAATTGGTTATTTGATTTATGTTTCTAATCCTTATCAGTTTACAAAAGGAAAAGAAACATTAGTTTATGTGTATCAACAGGTCAGAGAAGATGGTATTATTCTGTTTGGTTTTTTAACCAAAGAAGAAAAAGATTTATTTTTGAAGTTGATACTTGTCAAGGGAATTGGTTGTAAAACGGCTATTGGTATTTTGGCTACTGGTGATGTTCAAGCAATTATTTCAGCAATTGAATCCAAAAATATTACCTATTTAAGAAAAATCCCAGGTATTGGACCTAAGGCCGCTCAACAGATTGTATTAGATTTACAAGGTAAATTTGATATACCATCATCACAAATTGTTTTAACATCAGTAGAATTTGATGAAGCTGTAGAAGTTTTGATAGCTTTAGGATATAAACGTCAGGATGTTGATCGTGTGATGAATACACTTTCTCATGAATCGCTAGATACAAATGGGTATGTAAAAAAAGCTCTAGGTTTATTAGTCAAGATATAGGAGGGTGACTATGGATTTAAATCATGATGTTTTAGATATCAATGAACATATAGAAGATGAAGAAAATCAATTAAGACCTCAATCTTTTGATGAATATATTGGACAAAGTCATTTGAAGAAGAATTTAAAAGTTTTTGTTGGGGCGGCTAAACTAAGAAATGAAACATTGGATCATGTTTTATTGTATGGGCCACCTGGTTTAGGAAAAACAACTATGTCCATGATTATTGCTAATGAAATGGGAACGCATTTAAAAGCAACAACTGGACCAAGTATTGAAAAAACTGGTGATTTGGTTGCTATTTTAACTTCGCTTGAACCTGGAGATGTCTTATTTATTGATGAAATTCATCGTTTGAATAAAGTAGTAGAAGAAATTTTATATCCAGCAATGGAAGATTTCTATGTAGATGTTGTTATTGGAAAAGAAGCTTCAACACGTTCTATTCGTATTGATTTGCCACCTTTTACACTTGTTGGAGCGACAACACGTGCTGGTGATTTATCAGCACCATTAAGAGATCGTTTTGGTATTGTTTCTAAACTTGAATATTACAATGTTGAAGAATTAACATCTATTATTAATCGTACCAGCCAGGTTTATCATATTGAAATGGATGATGAAGCTAAAATTGAATTAGCCAAAAGATCACGTGGAACACCAAGAATTGCCAATCGTTTATTTAGACGAGTGAGAGATTTTGCCCAATATAATGGTGATGATGTTATTACAAAAGAAAGAACAGTGGAAGCTTTACAATCGTTAAAAGTAGATGAATTAGGTTTAGATGATGTTGATCATAAATATCTATTAGGTATTATTCAACGTTTTCGTGGTGGGCCAGTTGGCTTAGAGGCTATTGCTGCAAGCATTGGTGAAGAACCATTGACTTTAGAAGATGTTTATGAACCTTATTTATTGCAGACAGGATTGATTAAAAGAACGCCTAGAGGGCGTGTTGTTACTGAATTAGCATATCAGCATTTTCACATTTTAAAAGAATCTTAGGATTCTTTTTTTATTTGAGGAGGTATTTATGAAAAAGAAATATCAAGTGTTAGGTCTGATTATTTTAATGATATGTTCTATTGTATATGATTTTCAAAAACCAGATGTTCAAAAAGAAGAGACGATTTCTTTGTCTTATGTTATTTTAGAAGGGGAATTTTTAAAAACAGGAAAGTATGAATTTGAAGGTGAAAAAACAATTCAGGATATTATTGATGAGGTTGGTGTTTCTGAGCAAGCTAATTTAAACTCTGTAAAGGGTGATAAGATTGTTGAAGATGAAAGTCGTTTATATATACCACCCCAACAAGAGCATGCGATTTCTTTAAATAATGCTTGCCAAGAGGAACTTATGAGTTTGCAGGGAGTAGGCGAAAAAACAGCGTTAAAAATTATTGATTATCGTCAACAACATCCTTTTGAAACAATTGAGGATATTATGAATATCAGTGGAATTGGAGAAAAAACATATTTAAGGCTTAGGGAACATCTATGCTTATAAGATATCATTGTTTCTATTATGCATTAGGACTTCTATGTCTGACATTGGGAAAAGTTCTTCATCCACTTTTTTATTTGTTATTAGGGGTTTATGCTATTTTTGTTTATCGACGATTATCTTTATATCATTTATGTTTGATGATACTTTTATGTATCATTTTTTATTTACAGCCACATTATATTTTACAATTACCTTCAGTGATTGAAGGTGAAGTCGTCAAAGCAAGTGAAAAATATTGTTATTTGAAAACAGATATAGGAACCGTTAAGCTTTATCATCAGGAAGCTATTGAATATGGTGATGTGATTAAAGCAAAAGTTGCACCACTAGAGCTTTATGAAAATACAAATGATTATGCTTTTTGTGAAAGAGATTATCTTTATGGACAAAAGATTTTTCATAAAGCTTATTTACAGACATTACTTAAGCAACAGCATCATCCTACATTTTATCACTGGCTGGAACAGCGTTTATCAGACCATCAGGATATAAATGATTATCAGAAATTATTTATTTTGGGTGAAAGAAATGAAAGTATTCATGATGATTATCAGGTTTTGACAGATTTATCTTTAGTCCATATGTTTGCTTTATCAGGTATGCATATTCATATTTTGTATGCTCTCATCAAAAATGTTCTTGGTTTATTTTTACCACGTTCTTTGTCTCGATTGATAACCTATTTATTGATTGGTTTTTATATTTTTTCTATCCCAATGCTTGTGTCTTTATATCGTGCTTTTTTTGTTTTATTGTTGTATGATTTATTGAAAAAGTGGCTGAATAAATTAGATGTTTTTGCTATTTTGATTATGGCATCTTTATTTTATAATCCTTATATCATTTTTAATATTTCTTTTGTTTTTTCTTATTTTGTTTATTTTATTGTTTTATTGACACAACATATGCGTTATTCTTCATTTTGGATTTATTTATCTTCTTTACCTATTATTCTCACACTTAATGCTCAAATTCCACTGATTGCTTTTTTTGTTAGTGATATTTTGAATCTTTTTATTGAATATTTTTATAGTTTATGTATTTTTTCAATTATTTTTCCTGCTTTAGAAATTATTTTAAAATATTATGTAAGTGTTTTTCAAAGTATTTTATCTTTTTTAGAAACAATCAATCATTTTATTGTTTTTTCAAAACCTACATTAGCATGGCTTGTCTTGTTTTATTTCTTTTATTTTCGGCTTTTATTACGTCAGGAGATCCAGCATCGCTATCGCCATGATATATGTGCTTTAGTTTCATTAATGCTGGTGTTAAATGTATGGAGTCAATATAAGATTTATGGAGAAGTGACAATGATTGATGTTGGACAAGGAGATTGTACTTTGATTCGTTTACCAATGAATCAGGGGCATATTTTAATTGATACTGGAGGGCATCAGGAATATGATTTGGCTACACAAACAATTATTCCCTATTTAAAGTCAGTTGGAATTTCACATTTAGATTATGTTTATATTTCTCATGATGATTTTGATCATTGTGGAGCATTAGATTCTTTGCTGGAACATTTTTCAGTTGGACAAGTGATTGATAGTTTTGAAGAGAGTCGACAAATTGGATGTGCTCATATTCAAATGTTAAAAAGTGACAAAATTTATAGTGATTCAAATGACCAGTCTTTACTCATGTATGTGACTTTACCAGCTATGAATATCCTGTTTATGGGGGATGCTTCTGTTGCTGTTGAAAAGGATATTGAAAAACAGCTTCAAGACTTAGATGTTGATGTTCTTAAAGTATCTCATCATGGAAGTGCAACGGCTACATCAGCCACTTTTTTATCACAAATTCATCCTGAAATTGCAATGATTGGTGTCAAGAAGGATAATATGTATCATCATCCATCATTAGAAGTGATTGAACGATTGCAAAGAAAAGGAATCACAATTTTACGTACTGATCAAGATGGGATGTTTCATATTCGATTTTATGGAAAAGAACGTTACATTTTAAGGTGATTCATGTATAATGATAGGCGTGGGGTGATTCTATGAATTTTGTTATTTATGGTGAAGATAAATTATTAATGGAACAAAGATTGAAGACATTAAAGAAAAAATATCATATTCAGGAAGATGATATGAATATTGTGACATATTGGTGTCAGGACACACCGTTATCATCTATCATAGAAGATGCTTTAACACCACCTTTTTTAAGTGAGTATAAAATGATTGTTGTGAAAAACCCCGTTTTTTTGACAACGCAAAAACAAAAAATAACAAGTGATGAAGATATTCAAAAATTTATGGATTATTTAAAACTAGACAATCCTACTACAGTTCTTGTCATCTATCATGATCAAAGAAATTTTGATGAAAGAAAAAAAGTTGTTAAAGAGTTGCGTAAAAATGCTCATTTTTATGATATTGAAAAAATGGATGAACATCAATTATATAAAGCCACACATCAGGCTATTAAAAGTCGTGGCTGTGAGATTGATGAAGAAGCTTTAAGGTTGTTTTTATCACGTATGCCAAATAATTTATTAGAAATTTCTCAGGAAGTTCAAAAACTTTGTTTATATACAAAGCATATTACAACACAGACAGTTGATTTGTTAGTGAGTAAACAGATTGAAGAAAATGTGTTTGAATTAACTCAAGCTATTTTAAATAAGGAAACAGCGAGAAGTTTTCGTATCTATAAAGATCTTATTATGAATAATGAAGAACCAGTGAAATTGATTGTGTTGATTGGAAATGCTATGCGTTTATTATATCAGGTGAAATTGTTGGATAGAAAAGGCTATAATGATAAAGAGATAGCCCAAATGTTATCTATTAAATCTGGCCGTTTGTGGTATATTAGACGAGATAGTCGAAATTTTGATTTGAAAGAATTATTGGTTTGTATTGATGAATTATCACAACTTGATATTGCGATAAAAACAGGAAAAATTGATAAATACAAGGGTTTAGAACTCTTTTTAATGCGAATGGGAGGAAATGGAAAATGGAATCAATGAGAGAATTATTTAAAATTGGTGTTGGGCCCTCTTCATCACATACGATGGGACCTCAAAGGGCAGCCTTAAAAATAAGTGAAATGTATCCTGAAGCCACACATTTTCATGTTGATTTACATGGTTCATTGGCTTTAACAGGGAAGGGACATTTAACTGATTATATAATTGAAAAGACTTTTGCGCCAAAACCTGTTCAATTTTCTTTTAAAAGTGAAGAATTACCTTTTCATCCTAATGGCATGATTGTTCATGTTTATAAGGATGATGTAGAAATGAAAACGGTAGAAGTTTATTCTATTGGTGGTGGTTCCATCCTATTTAAAGGAGATTTGGCTCAAGATCCAGTTCAGGTATATCAACAAAATACAATGAAAGAAATACTTGACTATGTAGATGTTCATGGTATTTCTTTATATGATTATGTTTTAGAAAATGAAGGTGAGGATTTTGATCATTTTCTTTCTGATATATTGGAAGCTATGTTTGAAAGTGTTGAAAATGGTTTGAAAAAAGAAGGAGTCATTCAAGGAAAGCTAAAATTAAAAAGAGTAGCAAAATCAATGTTTCAACAGGCACAAAATACGCGACGTGAAGCTGATCGTGAAAGATTATTTATTTCTAGTTATGCTTATGCTGTGTCAGAAGAAAATGCTGATGGTGGACAGATTGTGACAGCACCAACATGTGGGGCGAGTGGTATTATGCCAGCTATTCTTTATTATTGTTATAAGCAATTACATATTGAAAAGAAAGATTTGATTAAAGCTTTAGCTATTGGCGGTTTATTTGGTAATGTTGTTAAAACAAATGGTACAATTTCTGGCGCTGATGGTGGTTGTCAGGCAGAAGTAGGAACGGCCTGTGCAATGGCGGCTGCTACAATGGCTTGGATATATGAACTTAATAATTCGTTAATAGAGTATGCTGCTGAAATGGGATTAGAACACAATCTAGGATTGACTTGTGATCCTGTAGGTGGTTATGTTCAAATTCCATGTATTGAGCGTAATGGATATGGATCATTACGTGCATTAGATGCAGCAATGTTAGCTAAACAGTTAGGTTATTTAAGAAAAAACAAAGTGTCTTTTGATACTATTGTCAAAGTCATGAAAGAAACGGGTAAAGATTTATCTAGTGATTATAAAGAAACCTCTCTAGGTGGATTGGCGAAAGAATTTGGTTTATCATGAGTGCTTTATATGTTCATGTTCCATTCTGTCAGCATATTTGTAGTTATTGTGATTTTTGTAAAGTCTTTTATGATGAAAAATGGACCTGGGATTATTTAAAAGCTTTATCTTTTGAAATAAAAGATAAAGCTTTATCAACATCTTATGATAGTATCTATATTGGTGGTGGAACACCAACTGCTCTTACTTATCAGCAGCTTCAATACTTATTTGAATTATTAAAACCTTTTTCCAAACAAGTTCAAGAATATAGTATCGAAGTCAATCCAGAAACAATGGATCAAGAAAAATTAGAGCTTTGTTTTCAAAATGGTGTCAATCGTTTAAGCATTGGTGTCCAGACCTTTCGTGATGATTTATTAAAAAAGATTGGTAGAGTTCATACCTCTAAACAAGTTTTAGAACTCATAAAAGATGCTCAAACAATAGGCTTTCAAGATATTAATATTGACTTGATGTATGGTTTACCAGATCAGACATTAGAAGATGTTCAAGCAGATATTCAACAATTATGTCAATTAGACATAGGACATGTTTCCTATTATGCGTTGATTTTAGAGGATCATACAATCTTGAAAAATATGAATTATCAGCCTTTAGATGATGAAGAAGATGCCAAGTGGTATCATTTTATACGACAAGAATTAAAAAAATATGGTTTCCATCAATATGAAGTGAGTAATTATTATCGTTATAAACCATCGTTACATAATCTTGTATACTGGCATTATCAGGATTATGAGGGGATTGGTCTTTCTGCACATTCATTAAAAAAACATCATCGTTATGAAAATACAAAATCTTTGACACGTTATTTGAATCATCATTATTTAGAAAATGATATTCCATTGTCTATGAAGGATTACTTGTTTGAAAAAATCATGATGGGTTTACGTTTGAATGAAGGGATTTCTCTTGAGGAAATGAATAGATTATTTGATATTGATTTTCAAGTGAAATATCAAGATGTCATTACTAAATATCAAAATATGAATTTTTTAGAAATAACGAATGGATATTTAAAAACAACATCTTTAGGGATGGATTATCTCAATAATATTTTAATAGATTTTTTAGAAGATGAACAGGGATGACCTGTTTTTCATTCTTTTTTAGCACAAAAGTGTTGACAGTGCTAAAAAGATGAGTATAATGTAATTAGCACAAGAGGAAAAGGAGTGCTAAAGGAGGCTATGATATGCTGACAGCTAGGCAATTACTGATTTTAAAATGTATTGTTGAAGAATTTGTGGAAACGGCTGAGCCAGTAGGATCAAAAACCTTAATGACGAAATATCAGCTTCCTTATTCGAGTGCAACAATTAGAAATGAAATGTCGTTTCTAGAAGAACACGGTTACTTAGAGAAGACGCATACGTCTTCAGGGCGTGTCCCATCAACAAAAGGATATCGTTTTTATGTCGATACCTTGATGCAACCTAGTGTAGATGACGAGGTGAAAAATCAGGTTTCAACAATTTTGGGAGATCGACATCGCTCTTTAAATGAAATTATTAAAGAGAGTTGCCAAATTTTAAGTCAATTGACTCATTTGACAACAGTCGCATTAGGACCAAATGCAATTTATGAACATTTACAGAATATTACACTTGTTCCTTTATCTGAACATACTGTGACAGCCATTATCGTCACAGATAAAGGACATGTTGAAAATCGAAACTTCAATATTAAAAATAATGCTTATATGGAAGATTTAACGAGTTGTGTCAATGTCATGAATGAATTGCTTGATGGAACACCAATGAATCAAGTCGTTTATCATTTAGAAAGAGATGTCAAACCTATATTAAGTGCTCGTATTAAAGAACATGAAGTTCTATTCAATGCTTTCTTGGAAGCATTTATGAAGTTTGCGAATAACAATGTTTATTTTTCTGGAAAAGAGAATATGTTATATCAGCCAGAATATAACGATGTGAATAAATTACGTCGTTTAGTCACTGCATTTGAAAATTCACAATCTTGGAAAAGTTTGGAACCGATTGCTTTGGAAGATGGTGTAACGGTCAGAATTGGAAGTGATTCACCAATAAAGGATTTAAATGATGTTTCGGTGATTTCAGCTTCGTTTAAAACAGGGAATGAGTCTAAAGGATCTATTTCAGTCATTGGGCCAACACGTATGCCTTATGAGAAAGTCGTTTCTTTAGTTGAGTATATTTCAAAGAGCTTAGAAGAAGTTCTTGTAAGTCAAAATGATGAAGATGATGAATAGAGGTGAAACAATGGCAAAGGAAAAGGAAACTGAAAAAGAAGAAGTAACAGAAGAAGTTGTAGATGAACAAACAAATGAAAATGAAGAAAAGCAAGATGAGAATACAACAGAAAGCTTAGAAAAGCAAATGAAAAAATTGGAAGAAGAAGTCAATACATGGAAAACGGATTATTATAAAGTTTTTGCAGATATGGAAAACTTAAAAAGACGTTTGGAAAAAGAACATCAAAATTCATTAAAATTTATGATGCAGTCATTTATTGAAGAATTGCTTCCAGTAGTGGATAATTTTGAACGTTCGTTGAATGTGCAAAATCCAAGTGAAGAAGTTCAAACTTTCTTGAAAGGTTATCAGATGATCTTTGATCAGTTGATGAACATTTTAAAGAAAAATGGTGTAGAAGTGATTGAAGCTCAAGGTAAAGAATTTGATCCAAATCTACATCAGGCAGTAATGACAACACACGATGAAAATTTTGATCACAATGTTGTTGTAGAAGAACTTCAAAAAGGTTACAAATTGAAAGATCGCGTTATTCGTGCATCTTTAGTCAAAGTCAATGAATAAATTTTAGGAGGATGATTATTATGGGTAATAAAATTATTGGTATTGATTTAGGAACAACAAACTCATGTGTAAGTGTGATGGAAAATGGTGAAGCAAAAGTTATTGCAAATCCTGAAGGATTAAGAACAACTCCATCTGTTGTTGCTTTCAAAAATGGAGAAATTATTGTTGGTGAAGCTGCTAAACGTCAAGCAGTTACAAACAAAGAAACTGTTATGTCAATTAAAAGACATATGGGTACAAACTATAAAGAACATGTTAATGGTAAAGATTATACACCTCAAGAAATTTCAGCTATGATTTTACAAAACTTAAAAGCAACTGCTGAATCTTATTTAGGTGAATCAGTTAATCGTGCTGTTATTACAGTACCTGCATATTTCAATGATGCTCAACGTCAGGCAACAAAAGATGCTGGTAAAATTGCTGGATTAGAAGTTGAACGTATTATCAACGAACCAACTGCAGCAGCATTAGCATTTGGTGTTGATAAATTAGATAAAGAACAAAAAGTTTTAGTTTATGACTTAGGTGGAGGAACATTTGACGTTTCTATCCTTGATTTAGCTGATGGTATGTTTGAAGTTTTAGCTACTGCTGGTGATAACCATTTAGGTGGAGATGACTTTGACCAAGCTATCATGAACTGGATTGTTGATGAATTCAAAAAAGAACAAGGTGTTGACTTAAGCAACGATAAAATGGCTATGCAACGTGTAAAAGAAGCTGCAGAAAAAGCGAAAAAAGATGTTTCTGGTATGATGCAAACTCAAATTTCATTACCATTCATTTCGGCTGGTCCAGCTGGTCCATTACATCTTGAATTAACACTAACAAGAGCTAAATTTGATGAATTAACACATGATTTAGTTATGCGTACAGAAGGACCTGTAAGACAAGCATTAAGTGATGCAGGTATGTCTCCAAGTGATATTGATCAAGTTTTATTAGTTGGTGGTTCTACACGTATTATTGCAGTTCAAGAATCAGTAAAGAGATTACTTGGAAAAGAACCTAACAAATCAGTAAACCCTGATGAAGTTGTTTCTATGGGTGCTGCAATCCAAGGTGGAGTTATTGCTGGAGATGTTAAAGACATTGTCTTACTAGATGTAACACCATTATCATTAGGTATTGAAACAATGGGTGGAGTTATGACTGTCTTAATTGAAAGAAATACAACTATCCCAACAACTAAATCACAAATCTTCTCTACTGCTGCTGATAATCAACCTGCTGTTGATATCAACGTATTACAAGGTGAAAGAACAATGGCTAAAGATAATAAACAATTAGGTTTATTTAAATTAGATGGTATTGAACCTGCACCTAGAGGAGTACCTCAAATTGAAGTGACTTTCAGCATTGATGTTAACGGTATTGTTAATGTTAAAGCAAAAGATATGAAAACACAAAAAGAACAATCTATCACTATTCAAAACTCAACTGGTTTAAGTGATGAAGAAATTGATAGAATGGTTAAAGAAGCTGAAGCAAATAAAGCTGATGACGAAAAGAAACGTAAAGATATTGAAACAAGAAATAAAGCAGAACAAATGATTAATGAAATTGATAAAGCTTTAGCTGAACAAGGTGATAAGATTGATGATAATCAAAAAGCTCAAGCTACTGCTTTAAGAGATGAATTAAAGAAAGCATTAGATGCTAACGATATGGCTACACTTGAAGCAAAAATGAGTGAATTAGAACAAGTTGCTCAACAAATGGCAGCCTATCAATATCAACAATCACAACAAGGAGCTAATCCAACAGGTGATGCTTCAAATACAGCAACTCAAGATGATGATGTTGTTGATGCAGATTTTACAGAAAAAAATTAAAATAAAGCCAAGGCTTTGCCTTGGTTTTATCTAGTCAAGAGGTGAGATTATGGCTGAAAAAAGAGATTATTATGAAGTGCTAGGTATATCAAAGAGTGCCAGTGCTGATGAAATAAAAAGAGCATATCGTAAAATGGCTAAAAAATATCACCCTGATGTCAATAAGGAACCTGGAGCAGAAGAAAAGTTTAAAGAAGTTCAGGAAGCCTATGATGTTTTATCTGATGACAATAAAAAAGCTGCCTACGATCGTTATGGTCATGCTGCATTTGATCAAGCTGGTGGATTCGGTGGAGGAGCCGGAGGCTTTGGCGGATTTGGTGGCTTTGAAGATGTTGACTTAGGAGATATTTTTGGTTCATTCTTTGGTGGTGGAGGATCACGTCAAAGAAAAAGTGGACCTATGCGTGGTGAAGACCGCTTTGTTCAATTAGAAATTGATTTTATGGATGCTATTAAAGGTAAGAAGGCAGAAATTAAAATCAATTATGATGAACAATGTTCACATTGTCATGGAACTGGTGCGAAAACACCTAACGATTATCAGACATGTTCTAGATGTGGTGGAACAGGTACGATTCGTACACAACAACGTTCGCCTTTTGGAACATTTGTAAATCAGACAACATGTCCTGATTGCCATGGTACAGGTAAAGTGGTTAAAGAAAAATGTCCTCACTGTCATGGTAATGGATATGTCAATAAAAATATAACAGTTGAATTAAATATACCAGCTGGTATTAATACACACCAACAGTTACGTGTTCAAGGTAAAGGACGTCGTGGTACAAATGGTGGACCTAATGGTGATTTATATGTTGAAATCTATGTCAAACCACATCAACACTTCCAGCGTGATGGTAGAAACATTTATATTTCTATTCCAATTTCAGCAGTTGATGCCACTCTAGGTTGTGAAGTAGATGTCCCAACGGTTTATGGTGATGTGACATTAAAAGTTCCAGAAGGAACACAACCAGGTACAACATTACGTTTAAAGGGTAAAGGTGTGAAGGATTTACGTAGTGATAATTATGGAGATCAATTTGTTAAAATTGATGTTAAGATTCCTACAAAATTATCTCGTGAAGAAAAAGATCTTTATCATAAGTTAAAAAAAGCCGCAAAAAAAGAATCAATCTTTGATCAATTCAAAAAAGGTTTTAGAAGATAGCATGAATTTGTTATCTTCTTTTTTTCATATGATAGGGTATAATGATTGAATAAAAGGGCATAAAAAAAGCATCCAGGAAGGATGCAATCTTTATCATTAAGCACTTTTTCTAAGAGTTCTTAATTCTCTTGCTGAAATTTTTACTTTTTTTGGTTTACCATTGACTAAAATAGTAGCTTTTTGTAAGTTAACATTCCATTTTCTCTTAGTTGCATTTAATGCATGAGAACGAGAATTACCAGACATAGGTCCTTTTCCGCTCACTTCACATTTTCTAGCCATTATATTCACCATCCTTTACAAAGTGTCATTCACATACCTAAGTATAATATCATTAATAAAAAGAAAATGCAAATACTTTTTTATATAAACATAAAAAATATTTTGTATTTGAACGTAAATATAATATATGAAAAATATGAATATTTCAATATTTTTTTAAATTTTATTTACAAGATAATATAAGTGGGTTATAATGCGTATGCATTGTTATGAAATAATTGTCAACAATTTAAAAATAAGATATAATATAGTTAACTATTTATGAATTTATGATAAGAACGGAGGAATAGTTATGATAACAAAAACAACTGATTTAGGAGATATTTATCTTTCATTAGATGTCGTTGCTAGCATTACTGGGGGTGCTGCAACTGAATGCTATGGAGTTGTTGGAATGGCAAGCCAAAAGATTATGAAAGATGGTTTTTATGATCTTTTAGGTAAAGATAATTATGCTAAAGGGATTGTCGTAGAAGATGGGGAAACAGGAATTATTTTAAATGTCTATATTATCGTTGGATATGGTGTCAAAATTTCTGAGGTTGTTTATGAAGTTCAAAAGAAAGTGAAATATGTTTTAGAAACAACTTTAGATATTGATATTGAAGCAGTGAATGTTTTTGTACAAAGCATTCGTGTAACAGATTAGTGGAGGGTTAACATGAGAATCATTGATGGTAAACAGTTTAAAGAGATGGTTATAACAGGTGCAACTGTTTTGCATAATAATCATCCAGAAATTGATGCACTAAATGTTTTTCCTGTGCCTGATGGAGATACAGGTACAAATATGTCTTTAACATTTAGTTCTGGGGCAGATGAGATTGAAAAGTTAGATTCTAACGATATATATGAAATTTCAAAAAAATTATCTAAAGGTTTATTGATGGGAGCAAGGGGAAACTCTGGTGTTATTTTATCACAGATCTTTAGAGGTATTTCTATGGCTTTTGAGGGAAAATCTCAAGTGGATGCTGTAGAATTAGCACAAGCTTTACAAAATGGAGCAAAAGTAGCTTATAAAGCTGTTATGCGACCTGTTGAAGGTACAATTTTAACTGTCATAAGAGAATCAAGTGAAGCTGTTGTAAAATATGCAAAACCTGGTATGGAAATCGAAGATGTTTTTTCTTACTTTGTAAAAGAAGCTGAAGAATCATTGGAAAGAACACCAGAACTTTTGCCTGTATTAAAAGAAGTTGGTGTTGTTGATAGTGGTGGTGCTGGTCTCTTATTGATTTTAACAGGGTTTATGGCTGCTTTAGCTGGTGAAGAAATTGAACGTGTAGATATTAATAACGATAATGCAAAAGAAGCACTTGTTGATGTTGAATCTGATAGTGAAGATGCATATGGTTATTGTACGGAATTTATTTTTAGATTGGATCCAGCAAAAATAAAAGTTTTTAAAGAAGAAAATTTACGTAATGAACTAGAAAGATTGCCTGGTAATAGTATTGTTGTTGTTCAGGATGAAGATATAGTGAAAGTTCATGTGCATACATTAAAACCAGGAAATGCTTTAAATGTGGCACAAAGATATGGTGAGTTTATTAAATTAAAGATTGAAAATATGCAAGAACAGCATAATTCTATTTTAGAAGCTAATAGTACACCTGCTGCTAATGCAAAAGCTACATTAACAGCACCAAAGGAAGAACCTAAGGATGTGTCTATTATTAGTGTGGCTGCTGGTGACGGTATTAAAGATATGTTCTTAGAATTGCATTGTGATTATGTTGTCAGTGGTGGGCAAACAATGAATCCTTCTGCTGAAGATATCGTTCAAGCCATTCGTGATGTTAATGCAAAACATGTCATTATATTACCAAATAACTCAAACATTGTGATGACAGCACAACAGGCAGCTATTATTTTAGAAGATGAAGTAGATGTTCATGTGATTCCTTCTAAAACAATTCCACAAGGTTTATCAGCATGTATTATGTTTAATCCAGAAGTGTCTTTAGAAGACAATTTAAATGAAATGAATGAGGCTATTGCAAATGTGAAAACTGGACAAGTGACTTTTGCAATTAAAGATACAAATATTGATGGTGTGGATATTAAGGCTAATCAATATATGGCATTATGTGAAAAAGAGATTATTGCCTGTGTTCCAAATAAAGTAGAAGCTTTAAAAGAAACTTTAAATGGATTGGTTGATGAAGATTCGGAAATTATTACTTTAATTTATGGTGAAGATGTAACTGAAGACGAAGTTGAAGATATTGAAAGTTATGTTGAAGATCACTTTGAAGCTGAAATCGAATGTGTAAATGGAAAACAACCAGTATATTCATTTATTGTAGGTGTTGAATAGAATATTACGAAAGACAGGATAATATTTAAAAATATTTATTATAGAATACGGAAGGCTCGATTTTATCGAGCTTTTTTGCATCTTATGAAATAATAAAGAATATTGGGTTATTTTTTTAATGATTTTTGCACTTTTTTTATCTTGGTTTGTTTATCAAAACAAATTGTTTTTTCTGTAATGATAACAAATATTATTTTAAAATCCTTATTTGCACAGTGAGCCTGTAAATAGTATAATAGATGTGCGATAAAAGCACTAACAATTATGCTTAGGCGAGCAGCTGTGCAATTGTGATGTGGAAGTCCTCTGCACAACT
>NZ_NFHI01000037.1:0-25774 GCF_002159255.1 Massilimicrobiota sp. An80 | reverse complement strand
TTACATCTTGAAATCAGAAGAAGAGAAAAGATGTTTTTTTATTGCCTAAAAACAGAAAAAGAAAAGAGCTGAAACAAAATCAACTCTTTAAAAAGTTATTTCGTTACAGCCCCTTTTTAAGTATTCATATGTTAGCGAATGTTTAACGCTTATTTTTTCCAATCTTCTAGCATTTTTAAAGCTTGGTCTAAAACTTTTTCACCGTCCATCATACCATAAGTACGCATGTCAATAACATCAACAGGGATAGCGTTTTTAACTTGTTCTTTGATAGAATTTAAACGGAAACGAACTTGAGGTCCAATAAGTAAAACATCACATGGATCAGCAGCATATTCTGATGTAAGAGCAGTTTCACTAACAGCCCAAATTTTAGCTTCTAAACCTCTTTCTTTTGCAGCTTTTTGCATTCTTGTGACAAGTAAGCTAGTTGACATACCAGCGCTACATGCTAACATGATTTTAACCATATCAAGATTCCTCCTTATTTATAATATTTCTATATAAATATTATACACCTATCTTATCAATTATGAAATAACAAAGATTAAATTTCATAAAATTATTGACTTATGTGACACTCTTGATTACCATAATAAAGAAAATAAAAGTAAAGGAAATCATATATGAAAAAGAAAGATATTATTTTTATTATTGGCTTATGTATTGTGATTGGCGCAATCTATTTTATTTATCAACTGACTCAAGATAAAAAAGGTGGTATTATAGAAATCCATTATCATGATGAAATGATTGAAACAATAGATATATCAAAGAATCAGACATATACTTTTAAAGGAGATTATGGTGAATTTCATTTAGAAGTGCAAGATCATCAATATCGTGCAGTCAATGTTGATTGTCCTAATCATGATTGTGAAAAAGTTGGTTGGGTTAAAGAAGGAAGTTCAAAAAGTATTATATGTGTACCAAATCAGATTTATGTTGTACAAGCAAATGTAGAAGCACAATACTAATCAAGAAAAACTGTGAATTAAGAAATTGTTCATAGAGAATTCATAAGTTCTCGGTAGTATATAAGTGTCTTAAGACAAGACATATAATATGATAAAATATAGACGATCCCTCTCCCTATATACCAATTCGTCTATAAAAGTAAAAAGAACGTTTCCCCACGTTCTTTTTTTGTGTTTAAAATGGCAATATTAAAAAAGTTCACATAAAGTTCTTATGAAATTCACAATGAATTCATATGGCTGGGTTAATATATAAGTGTCTTAAGACAAGACATATAATATGATAAAATATAGACGACCCCTCTCCCTATATATCAAATTCGTCTATAAAAGCAAAAAGAACGTTTCCCCACGTTCTTTTTATTTTTATATAAGATGAAAATGTTCTAAAGCATGTTGAATACCATCCTGGTTAACAGGGGTTGTTATGTAAGTGACTTGGTCCAATAAAAGAGGATGACTATTTCCCATAGCAACTGATTCATGTGTATAAGTTAACATAGGTAAATCATTAAGGGAATCACCCATACTTATAGTGTCTTTTAAGGTATATCCAAGATGATCAATCAAGTATTGAATACCTGTTGCTTTAGAATATGGAAGAGGCACAATTTCTAAGAAATCAATATCTCTTTGAATAATAAGAAAGTCGTTTTCTAATGCTTTTTTAAAGGCTTCAATTGGTGTGTCAGGTTGATACCAGACAGTGAGTTTATCAAAAGGAACATCCTCATGACTAGAAAAACTGTGAACTTGAAAATGAAGATCCTGATATTTCTTTTTAATAGCTTGAATAAAAGGGTGCTTTAAATGTTGTGAAAAATAAACACCACTTTTTCCTTCTAACATTGCATCAACCTGATATTGATCAATGCTTTGAATCACTTTTTTTCTTAGTTCAAAATCTAATTCAGTATGAAATAATATTTTTTGTTGATATTCGATATAGGTTCCACAACCGCAGACATATCCATCAAAAGGAAGATCAGTGATGATCTTATCAATTGTAGAAATAGGACGACCGGTATTAATAAAACAAAGATGACCATTTTTTTGAGCTTTTTCAATAGCTTCAATTGTAGAGGCTGGCACAGATCCACTCTGTTCATCCAACAAAGTTCCATCTATATCAAAAAATATAAGTTTTTTATTCATAAAACATTTCTCCTTTTTTCATATCATAAGCTATGAATCCTATAGTGGTCAAGAGATAATGATGATGTTGTATTGCGAAAAAATTATCCCTGTGATATAATTTTTTAAACTACGAGAGGGGTTGATCGAAATGTATAAGATTTTACACAAAGAAAAATTAAATGATGTTGTAGAGTTAATGGTTGTTCATGCACCCCATGTTGCGAGAAAATGTGAACCAGGACAGTTTATCATTTTAAGAGTGGGTGATGATGGAGAAAGAATCCCATTGACAATTGCTGATTATGATAGAGAAAAAGAAACAATTACGATTATTTATCAAATTGTTGGATATTCTACAAAAGCATTATCTTTATTAAATGAAGGTGATGAAATTACAGATTTTGTAGGACCTTTAGGAGAACCAACAAAATTACATGCTTCAAAACATGTTATTGGTGTTGCTGGTGGTGTAGGAAGTGCACCACTTTATCCACAGTTAAGAGCTTTAGCACAAATGGGTGTTGAGGTTGATGTGATTATTGGTGGAAGAGAAGCACAATATGTTTTATGGGCTGATGAATTTAGAAAGTTCTGTAAAAATGTTTATATAACAACAGATGATGGCTCACTTGGTAGAAAAGGCTTTGTAACTCAAGTGTTAGCTGATTTGATTGAACAAGGTGAAGAGATTGATGAAGTGATTGCGATTGGACCAGTGCCAATGATGAAAGCAGTTGTTGCTGTTACAAAACCCCATAATATAAAAACATCTGTTTCTTTAAATCCAATTATGATTGATGGAACAGGTATGTGTGGATGTTGTCGTGTAACTGTTGATGGTAAAATTAAGTTTGCTTGTGTTGATGGACCAGATTTTGACGGGTTACAAGTTGATTTCGATGAACTGATGGCACGTCAAAGAATGTTTAAAGAAGAAGAACATCAAATGGATGAAAAAGCAAATCGTATGTGTAATTTAATGGGAGGTGTTCAATAATGCCTAATATGTCATTAGAAAAGGTGAAAATGCCTGAACAGGAACCTCAGATTAGAAATCAGAACTTTAAGGAAGTTGCATTAGGATATACAAAAGAACAGGCTATGGAAGAAGCTACAAGATGTTTAAATTGTAAACATAGTCCATGTAAGAATGGTTGTCCAGTCGGTGTACCTATTCCTGAATTTATTGCCGAAGTTGCAAAAGGAAACTTTGAAGAAGCATATGACATTATTACACAGGAAAATGCTCTTCCAGCTATTTGTGGACGTGTCTGTCCTCAAGAAAATCAATGTGAAGGGAAATGTGTTCGTGGCATCAAAGGAGAATCAGTAGGAATTGGACGATTAGAAAGATTTGTTGCTGATTATCATCGAGATCATGGTCAAAAGAAAGACAATCATATTGAAAAGAATGGAAAAAAGGTTGCCGTTGTCGGAAGTGGACCTGCAGGTATGACTTGTGCAGGAGAATTAGCGAAAAAAGGATATGATGTGACTGTTTTTGAAGCTTTGCATAAAACAGGTGGCGTTTTATCATATGGTATCCCTGAATTCCGTTTACCTAAAGATTTGGTTCAAAAGGAAATTGATGGGGTCGCTGATTTAGGTGTCAAATTTGAAACAAACGTTGTTGTTGGACGTTCTATAACAATTGATGAATTACAAGAAGAAGGTTATGAAGCTATCTTTGTTGGAAGTGGTGCCGGACTTCCTCGTTTCCAAGGTATTCCTGGTGAAAATTTAAATGGTGTTTATGCAGCTAATGAATTTTTAACACGTGTCAATTTGATGAAAGGTTATGAATTTCCAAATCATCCGACACCAGTGAAAATTACTGAAACAGTTTGTGTTATTGGGGCTGGAAATGTCGCAATGGATGCTGCAAGAACCGCAAAACGTTTAGGAGCAAAAAATGTATATATTGTTTATCGTCGTGGTGAACAAGAAATTCCAGCCAGAGCTGAAGAAGTACATCATGCTAAAGAAGAAGGTATTATTTTCAAGTTGCTTACAAATCCAGTCAAAATTGAAGGTGAAGATGGTTGGGTTAAATCTATGGAATGTGTAGAAATGGAACTTGGAGAACCTGATGAAAGTGGTAGAAGAAGACCAGTTGTTAAGGAAGGTTCTAACTTTGTTATTGAAACGGGAACGGTGATTGTTTCTATTGGTCAAAGTCCTAATCCATTAATCAGACAGACAACACCTGGTTTAGATACTCAAAAATGGGGAGGAATCATTGTGGATGAAGAAACAATGAAAACATCTAAAGATGGTGTTTATGCTGGTGGCGATGTTGTCACTGGAGCAGCTACAGTTATTTTGGCTATGGGCGCTGGTAAAAAAGCAGCTCAAGCGATTGATGAAGCATTAAAACAAAAATAAAACAGGAAAATGAAGTGATCTTTATGATCGGATTATCCAAGTCATAAGGGTTGCTTCATCAGTCCTGTTTTTTTATTTATCCAATATATATTTTTTTAAAAAATGGATTATTTCAGTTGATAAACATAAAATTTATCATATGATTTTTGTTAGAAATTATAAAGCTTGACATGATTCTCTTTCTACTAAATAACATGGGAGTTGAATACGCATTGGTAAGAGTTTGGTATGATCTTTAATAGCCTGATGAAGTAATCTGGCTCCAAATTGTCCCATATCAAATGCAGGAGCATAAAAAGTTGTAAGAGGCGGATATGTATAATTGCTGGCATCAATATTATCAAAACCAATAATAGAAATATCGTCAGGAATATGGAAACCATAATCATTCAAAGCTTTCATTGCGCCCATCGCAATCGGATCACTGGCAGCAAAAAGAGCTGTTGGTAAATGATGAGATTGAATCATGTTTGACATCATAGCATAACCTGATTCACTAGTAAATTCTCCTTCAATCATATAATCCTCATATTCTATTTGATATTCTTTAGCATATTTGATAAAAGATTTTTTTCTTATATCATCATAAGCTTGTCCATCATCTAAATATTCAACACCACCAAGATAACCAATCTTTTGATGACCTAGATCTGTTAAATATGTCAGAGCTTGTTTTAAAGTTAAATCAAAATCTAAAACAATCGAACATTCTTTTAAATTTTCATAATCCATATCCAATAAAATAATAGCATCATTATATTTTTTTAAAGTTTCAATATGACTTTTACTAAATTTACCTAGGCAAATAATACCGTCAATTCCCTTTAAAGACTTTTCAATGTTCACATCATCTTTAAATATTCTTCTTAAAATAATTCCGTTTTTGGCACAATAATCTTCTACACCATGACGTAAAGTTAAGTAGTAGGGATCATTGATTTCCTGTTGTAAAGAATACCATTGAATCAGACAAATATGAATACCAGGGTCATTTTTCTTTTTCTTTTGGTATTGCAGTGCTTTTGCGGCTTCTAAGACATTTTCTCTTGTTTGTTGAGGAACGCTTAATGTAGGATCATTGTTTAAGATGCGGGAAACTGTCGCAATTGAAACTTGAGCCATTTGGGCAATATCTTTTAAAGTGGCCATAATTACCTCCTTGTTTTCTATATTATATAGGAAAATGTTATAAAAAGCCATGAAATTCATAGAATAACTTTATAAGTAAAATTTTACTTAAAAATAAGTAAATAATGTTTGAAGTTTTGTTGGAAGCGTGGTATGGTATAGGTAAGAAAAGGGAGGGTCAAAATATGAACCATGAGATTAATCAGTTAATACAATTTGGGTTAGATCATCATCTGATTCAAGAGGAAGATGTGGACTATACAGTCAACTTACTGTTGGATTTATTAAAAATGAATGAATTTTATAAAGAAGATATTCATGAAACGATTAGTGACAGTACAGGTATTTTAGAAAAGATGTTAGACTATGCAGTGGATAAGGGAATTATTGAAGATAGTATTGTGGAAAAAGATTTATTTGATACACGCATTATGAATTGTCTGATGCCTAGACCTAGTGAGGTGATTCGAGAATTTCGTCAACGCTATGCCCGTTCTCCTCAGGATGCGACAAAGTATTTTTATCAGCTTTCTATTGATTCTCATTATATTCGTAAAAACAGAACGGACCAGAATATTAAATTTCAAAAATATTATAAATATGGCAATATAGATATTACGATTAATCTGTCTAAACCAGAGAAAGATCCTAAAGATATTGCAAAAGCAAAGTTAGTCAAAACAAGTGGATATCCTCAATGTTTACTATGCAAGGAAAATGTAGGTTTTAGCGGTGATTTTAATCGTCCTGCCAGACAAAACCATCGTATTATTCCATTGAAATTAAATGCTACGGATTATTATTTACAATACTCACCTTATGTTTATTATAATGAACATTGTATTGTTTTAAATAAAGAACATATTCCTATGGTGATTAATCAAGATACGTTTCAACATCTGTTATCCTTTGTTGAACAGTTTCCTCATTATATGTTAGGTTCTAATGCAGATTTACCAATTGTAGGAGGATCAATTTTAACACATGATCATTATCAGGGTGGATGTTATGAGTTTCCAATGAATAATGCAGATGTTATTAAAACAATGTCATGGGATAAATATCCTGATTTAAAGATTGAAATATTAAAATGGCCACTTTCAACAATCAGAGTAACTTGCCAAGATTCACAAAAAATTGTTGAATTTGCGACAAAAACATTAAAAGCATGGAAGAATTATTCTAATCCATCTCTAGATATTCTTTCACACAGTGATCAAACACCACATAATACCATCACTCCAATCGCAAGAATGAAAAATCATGACTATCAAATGGATCTTGTCTTAAGAAATAATCGAACTTCTCAAGAACATCCTGATGGTATTTTTCATCCTCATGCTTCATTGCATCATATTAAAAAAGAAAATATTGGTTTAATAGAAGTGATGGGCTTAGCAGTTTTACCAGCACGTTTGAAAGTGGAATTGGAATTATTAAAAGACTGTCTATTAGGAAAAAAAGAAATCAGTGAATATCCTGAATTACAGAAACATGAATTATGGTATAATGAAATCAAAGAAAACTATCAGATTCAAGAAGATACGGTTGATGATGTTTTGAAAACAGCTCTCACAATAAAGTTTGTAGAAGTTTTAGAAGATGCTGGTGTTTTTAAAATGAATGATGAAGGTATTGAAGCGTTTTGTAGTTTTGTAGAGTCATTATGTAAGGAGGAGGATAATAATGATTGAAGTGATCAAACATATAGATGATCAAATTGATATGATTTCTATGAAAAATGAACAATTAGAAGTTGTTGTATCCAATTATGGATGTACAATTATCAAAGTTATCATGGCAGATAAAAATGGACATAAAGATGATGTCGTTTTAGGTTATGATGATTTTACACAATACCAGACACTAGATGCTTATTTAGGAGCGTTGGTAGGAAGAGTTGCTAATAGAATTAAAGCAGGACAATTTAGTTTAAATGGTCAAGATTACCATTTGGCTGTTAATAACGGTCCTAACCATTTACATGGTGGGATCAAAGGATTTAGTTATCAGGTTTTTGATTATACAATTGAAGATGAACACACATTAAAACTTCACTATTTATCAAAAGATGGAGAAGAAGGTTATCCAGGTGATTTAGATTTAACAGTCATATATACATTAAAAGATGATACTTTAACAGCTCATTATCAGGCAACATCATCAGCAGATACACTTATTAATATTACAAATCATTCATATTTTAATTTGTCAGGACACAAAGAAAACATCTATCAGCATACTTTACAGATTCATGCATCCCAATTTGCCTGCGTTGACTCTGATGGTTTAACAACTGGTGAATTGAAAGATGTTGAAGGAACACCATTTGATTTTAGACAACCTGCACTTATTGGTGAAAGAGTAGAACAGGATGATGAACAGTTAAAAATTGGTAAAGGATTTGATCATCCATTTCTTTTTGATACGCAAAGCAATCAGGTGATTTTAACTCATGAGCCAACAGGAAGACAATTGATTGTGTCAACGACTTTACCACAAGCTCAGATTTATACAGCTAATTATTTGGATGGAAGATCAGGAAAATATGGAGAACGCTATTATGCAAGAGATGCTGTATGTATTGAAACACAGAATATGCCTGATGCGATTCATTTAGAAGAACATCCAACAACACTATTAAAGAAAGGAGAAACATATGATGAAATAACATCATATCAGTTTAAAGTTATTCAATAATGAAAAAAGCAAGTTTAATTATTCAAGATATTCAAAATAATGTTTATAATGATACATTTTTAGATATTTATGTTGATCAGGAACAATTAGAACATCAAAAATTAAGATATGTTCAAGCTATTGAAAAATTCATTGATTTATATGGTGATCAGGAAGTCAGCATTTATAGCACACCTGGAAGAAGCGAGGTTTGTGGAAATCATACTGATCATCAACATGGTGAAGTTTTAGCTGCAGCTATTAATTTAGATATTATTGCAGTCGTTTCAAAAGATGATACAAAGATTAAAATTTTATCTGATGATTATGATATTGAAGCTATTCACATTGATGATTTGACATTAAGAGAAAATGAAAAAGAGTCATCAGAAGGATTGATTCGTGGTATTCTTGCTAGATTCCAACAACTTCAACATAAAATTGGTGGCTTTGTGGGATATATGACAAGTGATGTTTTACAAGGTTCTGGATTATCTTCATCAGCTGCCTTTGAAGTGATGATTGGAACGATATTATCAGGTATGTATAATGATATGAAAGTAGATCCTGTCACAATTGCGAAAATTGGTCAATATAGTGAAAATGTTTACTTTGGAAAACCATGTGGATTAATGGATCAATGTGCCTGCTCAGTGGGAAGTTTGATTCATATTGATTTCAAGGATAATGAAAATCCTATTGTAGAAAAAATAAATGTTGATTTTCCACGTTTCCATCATAGTTTGTGTATTGTTGATGTCCATGCTTCACACGCCGATTTAACAGAAGATTATGCGTCTATTCCTGAAGAATTGAAAGAAGTCGATCATTTCTTCCATCAGGAATACTTAAGAGATGTGGACGAAAAAGAATTTTATGAACATTTAACTGAAGTCAGAGAAGCAGTCAATGACCGTGCTGTTTTAAGAGCCATTCATGTCTTTAAAGAAAATAAACGTGTTCAACAGGCTGTTCAGTCATTAAAACAGGAAGACTTTGATACTTTTAAGACAATTGTCAAAGCTTCAGGAGAAAGTTCATTTAAATATCTTCAAAATATTTATTCTAATCATTATGTTGGACAACAGGCTGTTTCTTTAGCTCTCGCATTGTCTGAAAATTTATTAGGAGCACATGGAGTATGTCGTGTTCATGGTGGTGGTTTTGCTGGAACAATTCAAGCTTTTGTAGAAGATGATTATGTTGAAGCATATAAACAGGGAATTGAAAAATATTTTGGTGAAGGAAGCTGTCATATTTTAAAAATCAGAAAATATGGTGGTATGAAAGTTATTGATTAAAATGATAGGAGACTTAATTTCTATAAAAGAAGTTAAGTCTTTTGTTTTATCGTCTGGATTATGTTTGTTTTGTTATTGAATTTAAAATGATAACATTAGGAATAAGAGTTATCATGAAAGAATTGAATATGATAATGATGTCATAAAAAGATTGTAGAAAAGGAAGTGGTTTTTGTGTATTGTCATCATTGTGGAAAAGAGGTTCAGGAGGATATGCAGTATTGTCCAAATTGTGGCTATCCCTTACAAAATTCACCATATGTCTATCATGAAACAGAAGCACCCAGTTTTTTATTTGCTCTGATCTCCTTTTTTGCGCCACTTGCAGGATTGGTTTTATATATCATTTGGCGTAAAGACTTTCCTCAAAAAGCGAAGTCCTGTATGAATGGTATGATATGTGGCATCATTGCAGAAATTCTTGTCACAATCTTTTTGAGGAGCTATCTTTCACAGAATATAATGGGAGTGATGATCAATATATGATTGATGCATCTATAGAAATTTCATAATTAGTTTTTATCATGATAAAAAAGCTATCTCTTTTTGAAAATATAGTGTATAATCACATTGGAGGCGAAATTCATGTATAAATTATTAGAACCCTATGCAAAGTTAGTTGATTTTTTAGGGGAGGCTTTAGGTGATAATGTGGAAGTAGCGCTTCATGATCTCACTTCCAAAGAACAGGAAATTGTTGCGATTGCGAATAGTCATATTTCTGGTAGAGAAATAGGTGCTAAATTATCTAATTTATCTATTCATTACTTAAAAACAAAACAATATAAAGATCATGATTATGTCATGAATTATAAAACAACAGGTAGTGATGGAAAATTACTTCGTTCAGCAACATACTTTATCAAAGAAGATGGGCAGGAAATGCCTGTAGGAATGCTTTGTGTCAATGTCAATATTTCTGATTATGAATATATAGAAACGACATTAAAAAGAATTCTTGGTATTAAAGAACGTAAAGACGTAGAATTTAAGCTTGATAATCCAATTGAGATTTTATCATCACCATTGGATGAAATGATTGATAAATATATTAAAGAATGCCTGGAAAAAATGGGCTTTCCAAGTTATTTTCTAGTTGAAAGATTAAATGTTGAAGAAAAGATCAAGGTTGTCAAATACTTACAGGAAAAAGGAACATTTAAAGTCAAGGGTGCAATTGTACTTGTTGCTGAAAAATTGGCTGTTAGTGAACCGACAATTTATCGTTATTTAAAGAAAATGTAAAGAAAGGGGATAGACATGAAAGATATTGTTTTTGTCAGTGGGCATAAAAATCCAGATAGTGATTCTATTTGTAGTGCGATTGCTTATGCCAATTATTTATTTACAATTGGACGTTATAATGCGGTACCAGTCAGATTAGGAGAAATTAATAAGGAAACGGAATATATTTTAAAAAGATTCCATACAGAGATTCCAGTTTTATTAAAAACTGTTAAACAGACAGTTGAAGACTTAGAATATGATAAAGTGACAGTCTTTTCAAAAGAATTAACATTAAAAACAGCATGGTCATTAATGAAACAGCAGAATTTAAAAAGTGCTCCTGTATTAGATGATCATAGTCAGTTATTGGGATTATTATCAACTTCTAATATTATTGAAGGATATATGGACCAATGGGACAGTCAAATTCTAAAAGAAGCAAATACACCAATTGAAAATGTGATTGATACATTGGATGCAAGTATTCTTTATTTGGATAAACAGTTAAAGACAATCAAAGGTGAAATCCATATTGCCGCTATGACTGGCGAAGAAGCTAGTAAACGTGTGCATGAAAATGATGTTGTCATTGTAGGTGGAGATCGTGATGAAGCGATTGAACATTTAATGAATAAAAAGATATCATTGATTATTTTAACTGGATCACTTTCTATCTCTAAAGAATTATTACAGCGTTGTGCAGATGCACATATGAGTGTCATTTCAACACCATTCAATACATTCATGGCATCACAACAAATCATTCAGGCTGTACCAGTAGAATATGTTATGCAAAAAGGTGGTTTAACAACTTTTTCAACTGATGATACAGTCGATTATGTTAAAGAAGTCATGAGTGAAACACGTTATCGTAGTTACCCAGTTATTGATTTTATGGGTAGAGTTGTTGGATCTATTTCACGTTATCAGGTGTTAAATGGAATGAAGAAGAAAGTCATTCAAGTCGATCACAATGAAAGAAGTCAGGCTATTGATGGCATTGAAGAAGCTGAAATTTTAGAAATCATTGACCATCATAGAGTTGCTGATATTCAAACAGTTGGACCAGTATTATTTAGAGCTGAACCAGTTGGATGTACTGCAACAATTGTAGCAAAATGCTATAAAGAATCTGGTGTTGAGATTCCTCAAGATATGGCTGGTTTAATGTTAGGGGCTATTATCAGTGATACATTGTTATTTAAATCTCCGACATGTACACCAACCGATACCAAAATAGCTAAAGAACTTGCAGCTATAGCTGGAGTAGATATTCAAGAATTTGGTATGAGTATGTTTAAAGCAGGAACTTCATTGGTTGGTAAAACTGTTGAAGAAATCTTCAATCAGGATTATAAGAAGTTTACATTTGGTGATTTATCAGCAGGTGTTGCACAAGTCAATACAATGGATATTGAAGGATTTGCTCCATATAAAAAAGATATGCTTGATTATATGGAACAGGTTGCCAAAGATAATCATATGGAATTTACAATGTTGCTTTTAACTGATGTTATTAATGCGACAAGTGAAGTTTTAGTCGCAGGACCTCGTAAAGATTATGTGGAAACAGCTTTCCATGTTGAACTTGTTGATCAGCAGGCAAGTTTACCTGGTGTTATTTCAAGAAAGAAACAAGTTGTACCTGTGATTACTGAAGTTTTAACACAATAAATCAAAGGACAAGGTTTTCATGCCTTGTCCTTTTATCAAAAATGATAAATGAATATTTAGATGATATGATGTCTTTTGAGTGCCTGATAAATACCATCATGATCAATATCATCAGTGACTTCATCAGCGGCTTCTTTGACTTCATCCTTTGCATTTCCCATTGCAACACCAATGTTAACTAACTTTAACATGTCTATATCATTATGCCCATCACCAAATGCCATTGTTTCTTCAAGTGAGATATGATAGCTTTTTAAAACTTCTAAAATGCCATTTTGTTTACCACCCTTTTTTGGAATGATATCAATGGCTAAATCATGCCAACGTGTATATTGGCAGTGGGGCATCTGTTGGAGAATTTCTTGTTCTTGTTCAACTGTAATATCATAAGGAATGACTTGATAAATAGGATGAGTCAAACCACGTTTTAAATCACCTAATTCAGGTAAAGGGGTAGAAATGGCTTTTTGAACCGTTTCAACAGCTTGATTGTGGTAATTGATATACATTTTATCATCTTCAACAAAAATACATGGAAATGGTTTTTGATCAATGAAAGAAAGAATTTGTTGAATATCTTGTGGATCAATTGGTAAATCATAAATCACTTTGTTTTTGTTGTAACAGTATTGACCATTAAGTGTAATATATCCTTCAAATTCTAAATCATCTAAAGGTAAATCCCTGATTTCAGAAATATGTCTTCCTGTTGCGATAAAAGTATAAATTCCTTTTTCTTTTAATAGTTGTAGAGCTAATTTAGTAGATTCAGGAACACTTTGTGTTGAGTGTGATAAAAGAGTTCCATCAATATCAAAAAATATAGCTTTAATCATTTGTAACACCTGTTATGAAGTGACCTTTGTCAAGACATAAATTCACAATTCATAATTTTTTTATTCAATTGTGCCATCAAAGGCATACAAAGACCCCATAATGAAGATTTTGCGACAGTTAACCACTCTGTTATTCGTGGGTTGGTTACCAAAAGGTTAATGGTTCGTCGTCAAACTCTACAATCTCACTACGTGGATCAGTGATATTTCATATAAATAATTATCGCGACATATTATTTATATTGTCACTGCCATAAGAGGTGTATCTTAGATAGTTGAACCTGTTTTCTTATTTTGAGGTCCATCTATGCCTTTGATGATTCTGTCTTTTTTTTGGCTACCTCATAATCTCTCCTTTCTTTGAGAATTTATATATCCTTTTTAATTGATATGTCCTGTTTCTATTCCCCATACAAAGCATGATAATTCTCTGGCAATCGCTGTTATCGCGATATTTCTATTGATTCCTTTTAATATCATTCTGTGATATTTCTTTTGTAATCTTATAACTGCTTTGTCCGCATAATCGATGACCTTCACATCCTGTCCCTTTTGTTTTGATATAACTTTCTTTCCTTTTTTTCCAACTGTTCCTCTTACTAGTACTTGTGCACATTCTACCAGTGTTTCTCTTACCACTGCATTTCCTTGCTTAGTTATGCTTAATCGTTTGTTTTTATCTCCGCTTGAATCTTCTCCTGGAGTTAATCCGCAATAGGATGAAAAAGCATTGGCTGTTGGAAATCTGTTAAAGTCGGAGATTTCTGCATGTAAAGTCATCGCTGCTGTTGTGTCTATACTCTTTAAACAGCGTAATTCGCCTATCTTTTCTTTGTATGGCTCTTCCTGAGATAATTCTTCTAGTTTATGCTGGAATCTGCCTATCTTCGTTTCTAATAATTCCAACTGCGATAAATATTCATCCAATATCTCTCTGTACATTGGATCCATTTTCAGTTCTTTCAACCATTTGATATGTGATGGTATCCATCTGGACTTTCCTTCATATCTGTATCCAAGTCGTAATACAAAGGCATTGATATGCTGTTTCACTTTTTTTGATTCACCCTTAAAATCATTCATCATTCTAATGTACTCTTTAACTTCCACATCATGATCATTAGGTACATAAACTGATTTATATGATTTATTGGCTAAATTTGTTGCAATCATTTGGGCATCTCTTTTGTCGTTCTTCACCACTTTATTTTTGGCTGAACGATGCATCGTTGAAGGTGCCAGAATATCACAGGCAATCCCTTTTTCTTTTAATTGCCAATAAAGTGAATAACCTAAACATCCTGCTTCATAGCCAACCAATACATCTGCATCTTTCTGTGCTTTTTTCATTGCATTATTGATGAATTTTTCAATAAGTTTCACATCTGGACTGATCTTAGTTTCTCCTAATATTTCTCCAGTATCTCCATCAATTGCACATAAACTATAAGATTTTTTATGGACATCTGCTCCAATATAAACTATACTTTTCATAGTGACCTCCTATTGTCGTTATAGTAACGATTCTATAATTTGTTTTTCAATCTAATTATGAATCTAAATCCACGTTTTGACAACTAGGAGGTCACTTCATATTATCTCACATTTATAGTATAATATTATAGCATAGTGCAGGTGATAAAGATATGAAATTATTCGCTCATAGAGGATATAGTGCTCAGTATCCAGAAAATACCATGGAAGCTTTTGTTCAAGCTTACCAAAAAGGCTTTGATGGTGTGGAAACAGATGTTCATATGACCAAGGATGGTCAATTGGTTTTGATTCATGATGAAACCATTGATCGAACAAGTGATGGAAAAGGATATATTCAAGACTACACATATGATGAATTAAAAAGATTTTCATTTTCTCATGGATCTGCTGGTTATTATCCTTTACCATTATTAAAAGATTTACTGACTTTTATTCAAGATAAAGATTTTTTAGTCAATATTGAACTTAAGACAGATGTTATTCATTATACTGAGCTTGAAGAAAAAGTACATCAGCTGGTCTGTCAGTTAGGTGTTGAAAAGAAAATTTATTATTCATCATTTTATTTACCATCAGTATTAAAAATGAAAAGTCTTTATCCACAAGGATATGTAGGATATTTAATGGAAGAAAATTATGATAAAAAATATCAGGAGCTTCTCAAATATCATATTGGTGCTTTTCATCCACGTTATGATTTTTTAAATAGCCAAAGAATCAAACAATTAAAACAACACAATATTCTTGTTGCTTCATGGACAATTCCTGATTTTAAAGAATATCAAAGATTAAAAGAATTGGGAGTGGATATACTAATATCAAATGAATATTTGAGGTGAAAGAGTCATGAAAACAACTGGAATGGTTAGAAGAATTGATGATTTGGGAAGAATTGTTATTCCTAAAGAAATTAGAAAACAGTTAATGTTGAAAGAAGGAGAAAGTGTTTCGTTTGCAGTAGAACATAATCACATTGTTTTAACAAAATTTTCTATCTTGCATAAATTAAGTCCCACAATTCAAATCTTATTAGAACGTCTTTATAGTAAGTACCATAATACATTTTTACTGTGTGATAAAAGATGTATTGTGGTCTGTTCATCAGATGGACTGGCTAAATATCAAAGACGTGATTTAACAAAAGATTTTCTATTATTATTAGATCAAAAAGAACAGCATATTGAAACGACGATGGAATTTTATGGTAAACAGGAACAAGTGACTATTTATCCATTGCTTTGTGAACAGGAAATACAAGGGGCTTTGATTATGTTAAGTCATCAGACACCTTATTATTTAATGGATCAGACTTTGCTGGATTTTGTGAAAGATATTATTGAGGAGGAAATAGAATCGTGCGTTTAGATAAATTTTTAAAAGTATCAAGAATTATTAAAAGAAGAACTTTGTCCAAAGAAATGAGTGAAGCTTCACGTGTTAAAGTGAATGGAAAGGTCGCAAAACCTTCCACTCAATTAAAGATAGATGACATCATTGAAGTAGAATTTGGACGTAGTATTCTTGTGGTGAAAGTCAAAGAATTAAGAGAACATGTTTTAAAAGATGATAGTCATATGTTATATGAAATTATAGAAGAGAAGAAAAAGCCAGAGGTTACAATTTTGTAGACCTCTTTTTAGCATAATTCTTTTTGATATACATATGTTGATGTAGGAGGGTTGAATATGGATAATAGTTTACATTTTGAACAGACGCCTTATCATCATGTATGTTTAAAAGATCGTAAAAGTTTAGAGTTAACAGGAGTTAAAAAAATAGAAAGTTTTGATGCATATGAATTTTTGATTGAAACATCCCTAGGTTATTTAAATATTACAGGAAGTGAACTGACGTTAGTGCGTTTAGATCAAGATCAAAATGAAGTCAGTATTCGTGGCAATATTGATAGTATCAGTTATGTTTCAGATAAGAAAAAGCAACATCCTAAAGAAAAAATGTTTAATAAACTCTTGAAATAATGTCTTTAATTGTACAGTTTCAATGTCTGTTTTATTCCTTTTTATTTGGTTTTGTCATGACGGGTGTTTATCATATCATGAATCGTTTGTTGTATGGTATTCCCATGTTTTTAAGATACATTTGTCAATGTCTGATAGGTATCTGTTTTGGAATGCTTTATTTCTATGGTTTGGTGTTCTTGAATGAAGGAATTTTAAGACTTTATTTTTTTATTTTTATGTTGATGGGATATTTGTTATATAGTCATTATTATGCGTATTATCTTTTGTACTTTTTAGAAAAGATTGTATCTATTTTCAAAAGAATATTCTCACCTTTTATCTTCTTTTTTCGTTATATTAATGGTATAATACAAAAAAGAATAGGAAGGATGAAGAGAAAATGGCAAAAAAGAAAACACCAAGATATAAAAAACTCTTAGGCTTTGTCTATATTGGTATTTCTGCTTTGCTGATTTATACCCTAGGAGTGAATGCTTATCGTGTCATAGGTCAAAAGCAGCAGCTCGCACAACTAGAAGAAAGAAAGGCAGAATTAGAAAAGGAAAAGAAAGAATTATCTGAAGAAGTGGAACTTTTAGCGGATGATGATTATGTTGCCAGATATGCCAGAGAGCAATATATTTTTCCTGATGATGGAGAAGAGGTTATTAAATTACCAGAAACAAAAAAATAAGCTCGGGCTTATTTTTTTGTCTTATCAAAGGAGGTTGTGAAATGTTTGTATCTTTTTGTTTTCCCATGAAAACATTACAGCGAGAACGTGAAATTATTGTATATTTACCAGATGATTATTATCAACAAAATAAAGATTATCCTGTTCTTTATATTCAAGATGGACAAAATGCTTTCTTTGATTATTCCTCTTATTGTGGTATAAGTTGGGGATTTTTAGAGTATGTCAAACAAACAGGAATGGAAATCATCCTTGTCGCCATTCCATGCAATGAAACAGGTTTTAAACGTATGGATGAGTATGGTCCATGGAAGATTAATGAAGCATTGTCTTATCAGGAAACGGGTCAAAAAGGCATGATTATTGGTGGAGAAGGAAAAGCTTATATTGACTGGTTAAAAGATGAGCTTAAACCTTATATTGATCAACGTTTTCGTACCCAAAAAGAAAATACTGGTATTGTGGGTAGCTCTATGGGGGCAGTCATTAGTGCTTATGGGGCTCTTCGTTATCCTGATGTTTTTAAAAAGTGTGCGGCTTTATCTACCGCTTTCTGGTTCTATGTTGATGAATTTTTAGATGTGATCAAGCATCAACAATATAGTCAGGATAATCGTTTTTATTTGGACTTGGGTGAATTTGAAAGTGGTGATGATCAAAAGATTAATCAATGGTACATAGAAAGCAATCAAATCATTTACGAGCAATTACAATCTCGAATAGAACATCTGGAAGCCCATTATTTTGAAGGGGCTGGTCATAATGAAAGCGAATGGCGTCAAAGAGTGCCTCTATTCATGGCTTTTTTATATGAGGAGGAATGATCATGTATCAAATGATTTTATCCGATTTAGATGAAACATTGTTAGTCAATCATCATGTTCCTAAGTTTAATCAGGAAGCTATCAGACAGCTTAAGGATGTTAAGTTTGTGCCAGCGACGGGACGCTCATTTTCAATGATTGAAGATATTCTTGAAGAAATTGGAACAGCCAACCAGGCCCATGAATATTCTATTTGTTTTAATGGTGGGCTGATTGTAGAAAATCAAAATGCTCAAATATTGTCTTTTCAGGGATTAACTTTTGATCAGGCTAAACAACTTTTTGACTTAGGAGAAAATTATGATGTATGTATTATGATTTTTACATTAAATCATTGTTATTTATTTAAACCAGATCCAACGGAGATTGCAAGAAAAAAAGCTCAAAAAGCAGCGTTTACGGTTATAGATGATTATCATATGGATTTTTTAAAAAATGAAAAGATTGCGAAATTTTTATATGTCAAACCTGATATGGATTATTTAAAGAGTGTTGAACAAGATTTACCAGAGGATATCAAAAAACAGTTTTCAATCAGTTATTCATCATATCGTTATCTAGAATTTAATCCTTTAGGTGTCAGTAAAGGGGCAGCATTGAAATGGTTAGCTGATTATCTCCATATAGATAAACAAAATGTGATTGCGATTGGTGATAATTATAATGATGTTTCGATGATTCAGGAAGCTGGTTTAGGTGTTTGTGTGGCTGGAGGAGCTCAAGATATTCAAGCTATCAGTGATTATGTTACAACGGTGGACTATGATCAGGGAGCTGTTAAAGAAGTGATTGAAAAATTTATTTTAAAGGGGGAAAAATAAAAGTGAAATATAAAGTGATTGCAAGTGATATGGATGAAACATTGTTGAATGATCAACATAAGATCTGTCAGAGAAATATTGATTTTATACGAATGGCGAAAGAAAAAGGAGTGAAATTTGTCCCAGCAACTGGGCGTGGTTTCATGTCTATTCAACGTGATTTAAAATTATTAGGATTGTATGATATACCACAAGAATATGTCTTATCTTTCAATGGTGGAGCTTTAACAGAAAACAAAGATAATAAGCTTTTATATTTTGAAGGACTTTCTTTTGAAAAGACAAAAGAAATCTTTGAATTTGGTTTACAGCAAGATGTCTGCCAGCATATTTATACAAAGGATAAAGTCTATGTTTATAATTTATCTGAATCTGAAGCGAAGCGTATTCGTGAACAACAGGTTGAATGTGAAATCATGACTGAAAATACAATGGATTTTCTAAAAGATGAGCCTATCTCAAAAATCCTTTTCCAAAATACAGATGTGCCTTATTTAATGAGTCTGGAACCTCAAATGAAAGCTATCACTGAGGGAATGTGTGCAGTAAGCTATTCTTCTAATCGTTATATGGAATTTAATAAGATTGGTGTGGATAAAGGACAGGGATTAAAACATTTAGCTCAAATCATTGGTGTTGATTTATCTGAATGCATTGCTGTAGGGGATAATTATAATGATTTACCAATGTTAGAAGTTGCTGGTTTATCAGTTGCAGCTGGTAATGCTGTGGAAGATGTGAAAAAAGTTTGTGATGTTGTCACAAAAGCAGATAATAATGAAGGTGTCATTGCTGAAATTGTAGAAAGGTTTATTCTTTAATGGATTTTAAAACAATTATTGATCATGAACGTCAACAGCCTTATTATCAGCAGTTAGAAGTTTTTGTGAATCATGAATATCAGATACATACGGTTTATCCACCTCGCAATCGTATTTTTCATTGCTTTAATTTTAAAGATTATGACGATATTAAAGTTGTCATTATTGGGCAGGATCCTTATCATGAAGAACATCAGGCTAATGGCTTGGCTTTTAGTGTCGCAAAGGGTGTGCAAATTCCACCGAGTCTGGTTAATATTTATAAAGAAGCACATGATGATGTTGGAATTGATATTCCTCGTCATGGTGATTTATCTGCGTGGGCACATCAGGGTGTGTTATTATTAAATACTGTTTTGACAGTACAGGCTCATCGTGCTAATTCTCATAAAGAAAAAGGATGGGAAATTTTCACCAATCATATTATTGAGGCTATGAATCAAAGAGAGAAGCCATTAGTATTTATATTGTGGGGAAGACAGGCTATTGATAAAGCGAAAATGATTGATCAGACCAAACACTGTGTCATTACTAGCCCTCATCCTTCACCTTTATCAGCTTATCGTGGTTTTTTTGGTTCGAAACCTTTTTCTAAAACGAATCAGTTTTTAATAAGTCAAGGGATAGAACCGATAGATTGGAGGATTCGTTAATGTTTACTCATGTGAATGATGCCATTGCATATATAGAATCAAAAAGAAGTAAAAGAACAATTGATCAATTTCGAGAAACCTTAAATAAATGTCACATTTTAATGAAACAAAAAAATATGATACATATTGCTGGAACCAATGGAAAAGGTTCAACTGTGAATTATTTAAGAAGTATCTTAAATGCTCATGGATATAAAGTTGGAACTTTTACATCACCTTATTTGATCAGTCATAATGATCGTATTCGTGTTGATGATGTTCCTATAAGTGATGAAGATTTATTGAAATACGTGAATCAATATTATCGCATCATTGAAGAAGATCAGTTATCTATGTTTGAAATTGATGTCTTAATCATGTTGGCTTATTTTCAATCTTTGGATTTGGATTATCGTATCATTGAAACGGGTATTGGCGGTTTGAATGATAAAACGAATGTCATTGATCCTATTGTCAGTGCTATTACGAATATAGGGCTTGATCATCAAAAACAATTAGGGGATATTTATGATATTATTAATGAAAAGATGGGTATCATAAAACCGAATCAGATGTTTATTACCAGTGAAACAAAGGGAACAATTCTAGCAAGATTTCAAGAACAATGTGATGCTATGGGAGCAGTGATGTATGTCGTTCCAGAATATCAGGTGTCACGTTATCCATTTCATTTTAGATATCGTGATATGGCATTTACCTTGGAAAATCAAGGAATCTATCAGGTAACAAATGCCAGACTTGCTTTAACTATTGCTTCAAAACTTATTAAGTTTGATCCTGTTGTTACACAACCAGCGATTGAACAGGCTTCATGGAAAGGGCGTTATGAAACATTATCTTATCATGATGTACAGGTTGATATTGATGGAGCACATAATATGCCTGGAATCCAAGCTTTGTTGCAGACATTAAGAGTCAAAAAAGAAAAGGATGTAGCGATTATCTTTTCTTGTTTGAATGATCGTGATGTTGATGAGATGATTGATGAAATGTTAAAAGCAGGTTATCCTGTCTATGTGACAACGTTTCAGGATGAAAGAGCTATTGATTTATCGACCATAGAACCACGTCCTCAATTAACAATTGTTAAAAGTTATATTGAGGCTATGCAGACAGCTTATATAAAAAAACAGCATATTGTGGTAACGGGGTCATTGCATTTTATCTCGAAAGTGAGAAAATATCTGATTGAATTAAAAAATCAGGAATTAAAGAAAGTAAGTGAATAAAAACCAATAAAGAACGAAACTTTATTGGTTTTTTTAATTAATGCTTTTGACTTTAGTCAGTTGAGTACATGAAATGTACGAAACAAAAAACTACCTGCTATGCGGGTAGAGAGAGAAAAGTTATACAAAACAATCACCTTTCCGATTATAATGGAGTTGTTCAAGCTACCATTAATAAGAAAGGAAAGGTGATTGTCATGGCTAAGAAAGCATATTCTTTAGCACACACAAAATGGATGTGCAAATACCATATTGTGTTCACTCCTAAGTATAGACGAAAAATTATTTATAATCAATATCGAAAAGACTTAGGAGAAATATTAAGAACATTATGTAGATACAAAGGAGTAGAAATTATAGAGGGACATCTCATGAATGATCATGTACATATGTTAGTAATGATTCCACCAAAATATGCAGTGTCGGATTTTGTAGGATATCTAAAGGGAAAATCAGCATTGATGATGTTTGATCGACATGCAGATTTGAAATATAAATTTGGAAACAGGCATTTCTGGAGTGAAGGGTATTATGTCAGCTTATGCCGATATCGGCATAATGACACTTATACCGATAAAATAATTATGCCGATTAAATTGAAATAATCATTGTATCATCATTAGTTTTTTATTGATTTATCGGCATAAAACTTTTGTAATTATCTTAAGGAGGATGATTACAAATGACAAAATTTAATACTTTTAAAGAGCTTGCAGATGATACCAAAGAAAAAATGAAATCTTATCATGATTATCCAATTAAGACATTGTCAAGATATGATGGAATAGTAAAAATTATTGGTCATCTAATGAAACAAAATAACTGTGTATATTCAACCAATATTATCGATCAATGGCTAAAAGAGTGTACCATCAAATTTTCCAAAAGTACAGTTGAAAGATATCGCAGAGTTACCTGTCTTTTAAGCGATAATTATCATGGCAATCTTGATGGATGGAAAATTTATTCCAGTCAGCCTTGCTTGATTCCAAAATCTAATGAATATCTTAATGTGATAAATGATTATAAGATATTCTTGGAAAATGAAGAATATTCCACAAAAACTATTTTATGTAGATTGCATGATGCCAGATACTTTCTCGTGTATTTAGAAAACAATAATGTGTTCAATACAAAAGATATCAGTCATCAGATGATATCGAATTATATTCTATCTGAACATTTTGAAAATAGAAAGATAGCAGGCATATCTGCAGAAATTATTGGTCTTAGAAAATTTATTAGCTATTTAGAAGATAGAAATCTGACATCCTATAGTAATATTCATTTTGCATGCATTACAAAGAAAAATGATATTCGTCGCATAGTAACAACCTACAATGATGCACAGATGTCTGTGTTACTTGAATCATATCATGATTTCCCCAGCAACCTAAGAAACAAAGCAATCTATCTCCTGGCTCTAAGATGCGGATTGAGAATGTGCGATATCTTTAATCTCAAGTTTGAAAATATTGACATGAAAAATAAAACTATCCATATCATCCAGAAAAAAACAAATGTTGCATTATCATTGCCATTTGATAGTGAAGTTTCTAAGGCAATCATTGATTATCTATTGAATGAAAGAAGAAAATGTGACTGTCAATACGTGTTCATCACGTCAATTGGTCAGGTTAGAAAATTGACGCATAATACTTCAATAAGAACTTTTAGAAGATTCAGATCTCTAAAAAAAGAAGATCAGCCAAATCAGTTTGGAATTCACATATTAAGACGAACATTCGCTTCCAGCCTGTTGACTGCAGGAGCAGATGTATCATTGATATCAGCTGCACTTGGTCATATCAACAACGCTACTGTTGATAAATATCTGTCAACAGATAAACAGAAGATGAAAAGATGTGCATTATCAATTGATCTTTTTCCCTATGAAGGAGGTCTATTCTAATGAGTTATTTGAAGCAATATATTGAGCCAACCAAAAAAATGTTCAATCATTTAGGATACAGACTTGATTATCTTGATTCAAGACTAAAGGAGCTGGACAAATATTATGATAAACATTATCAAAACAGAAAAGAATTAACTAGAGAAATATCAGATGAATGGATATATTCGATAAAAACAAAATCAAGATACGTTATTTCTGAAAGAATAAGCACTATAAAATATTTAGGTATATATTTGAATTCTATTGGCATATCGGCATATATTCCTGATTACTCCATCAGATTAGGCCCCCATAAAGTGATATCACTGTTTGATGATGATCAGCTGGTACGATTTTTTAGAGGAGCAGATAATATCAAACCGCATATACGTTCTCCTAACAGAGAATATATCATTCCCATTATTTTTAGATTGATCTATACCTGCGGACTAAGAAATTCAGAAGCATGTCATATCAAGATGGAAGACATTGATTTAAAGAATGGAACAATTAGTATATATCATTCCAAAGGAAACAAGGATCGAACGGTCTATATGAGTGAAAGCATGAAAGAATTATGCATTCGCTTCAACGATGCATATTCAGGCATCATTTTGAATAGAGAATATTTCTTTCAGCCATCATATGATAAGACACGTTTGACTAAACATAATATTGATGATTTCTTTGACAAGGTGCTTGAGTTAACTTTATTGAATAGAGAATTTTCCATAAAACCAACAGTGCATGGACTACGTCATTTATTCGCAGTCAACAGTATGAGAAAATGTTTGGATGAAGGTGAAAGTTTTGAAAACTGGATCAAATACCTGAGCCAATATATGGGACATAAATCAGTCAACGAAACGATGTATTATCTGCATTTGGTTGAAATGCTTGTACCTGAATACAGAGAAAAGATGTCTGCAATCACTGAAGGGATTGGTGTTTCATATGAAGAAGACTGAACCGTTTTTTATACATATCAACAGTTTTATTGAACATATGAAAACAGAACTCAAAAGTGATAAGACCATTGAAACCTATATAAACGGTCTGAATTCTTTTAGAAAATACCTGACAGAAGTGCTAAATATGGATATTGAGAAGATAATATTCAACGATATTAATGACAACATCATAAGATCATATTTGAAATATGTCATGGATAATGGTAGTTCCCTGGCAACCAGAAACATAAAGCTAGTATCAATCAAAGAATATATAAGATATTGTGCACATCATGATATTACATTAGTACCTCTACAATTAAGTGTCAGTAAAATAAAAACAAAAAAGATTATACCGAAACAGCATAACTGGATAACAAAGGAACAAGTGGAACTACTTTTGGAGCAACCATCCAGAAACAGAACTGGAATACGTGATCGATTTATTATTCTTTTTCTGTTTTCAACTGGAACACGCCTGAATGAAATGCTTGAATGTAGAATCAGTGACATACATCTAAATAATAAAGATCCATATGTAATCGTAACTGGAAAAGGAAGTAAGAGACGTGTCATACCACTAACAAATGAGCTAACAGAAAACATGAAAATATATATTGAATTATTCCATCGAAACAGTTCACCTGAAGATTATCTTGTTTATACGATTCATGATAGTCGAAAGCATAAAATGTCTCAAGATAATGTTCAGCGAATAATAAAAAAATATAGTCATATGGCAAGAAAAATTGACATAGACATACCGAAACTTCATCCGCATATGTTGAGACATTCGTTTGGAGCAATACTGTATAGAAGTGGCATGTCCAGAGCAGAAATAGCAAAACTTATGGGGCATGAGCAGGAATCGACAACCGAAATATATGTAGAAACTGATGTGGAAATGATCAGAGAAATACTGAAAAGGATAAATGGAGAAAAAATAAAAGATGATTATGAAAATTTATCTGAAGAAGAAAAAGATAGACTCAATAAAATGTTTTATGCCGATAAATCAATAAAAAACTAATGATGATACAATGATTATTTCAATTTAATCGGCATAATTATTTTATCGGTATAAGT
>NZ_NFHI01000036.1:0-25880 GCF_002159255.1 Massilimicrobiota sp. An80 | reverse complement strand
CCTGATAATACCATTATAGAATTTCCCGTGATTTTAAACCAGCATAAGAGAAAACAAAAAAAGAGATTTCCCGTAAAACTTATTCGTTTTGGGAAACCCCGTGACTTCTTAGACTATCTCTTTTTTAATAGATCTAATAAATGATAATAGGAAATATAAATAATGTTATCTTAATTATGAAAAAGTGATATTCAAAAAGCTTATCAATAGTTAATTCAAAGGCAATTGGATATAAAAATAAAAAGAGATGGAACTCTTTATAAAGAAAAGAGTAATTGAACTTGATTTTTATAAGCGAATCTTTTATAATGATGTCAATCCGTTGAAGAAGATTAAATAGTCAAAATCTAATAGAGAGTCTGTGGTTGGTGGAAACAGATAGAGGAAGCTATGGGACACTTTGGAGGAAGTTATGAAAGTAACCGTGAGTCGCGTTAAGACAGAGAGGGCATACATTGTATGAACTAAGGTGGTACCGCGTTAATAACGTCCTTAGATAGGGCGTTTTTTTATTTTTAAAGGAGGATAGAGATATGGCCTATAAAGCACCAAGAGGAACAGTAGATATTTTACCTGCTCAATCTGGGAAATGGCAGGAATTAGAACAATTATTAAGAACAATTTGTGCAAATTATAATGTAAAAGAAATAAGAACACCTATTTTTGAACATACAGAATTATTCAATCGTGCGGTTGGTGATACAACAGATGTTGTATCTAAGGAAATGTATACTTTTGAAGATAGAAAAGGTCGTTCTATGACGTTAAGACCAGAAGGAACAGCTAGTATTGCGAGAGCTTATGTAGAAAATAAACTTTATGGAATGCCTGAAAAATTACAGAAAGTTTATTATATGGGTCCAATGTTCAGATATGAAAGACCACAAAACGGTAGACAAAGACAATTTCATCAATTTGGTGTAGAGATGTTAGGAGTTGAATCACCATATGTTGATGTAGAGTGTATGTTGATGGCTGTGACAGTTGTGAAAGCTTTAGGATTAAAAAATATTCAATTACACATCAATACTTTAGGTGATCAGGAATCTCGTGATGCCTATCGTGAAGCTTTACAAAATCATTTTCAACCTGTCTTAAATGAGTTATGCCATGATTGTCAGGTACGTTATGAAAAAAATCCATTACGTATTTTAGATTGTAAGGTTGATAAAAATCATCCTATGATGAAAACAGCACCAAAAACAATTGATTATTTGACTGATAATGCAAAAGCGCATTTTGAAAAAGTTTGTGCTTTATTAGATGATTTAGAAATTGATTACGTTGTTGATCCTAACTTAGTAAGAGGATTAGATTATTATTCACATACAGTTTTTGAAATTATTTCTGATGATCCAAAATTAGGAGCTGGTTCAACAGTTGGTGGAGGAGGTCGCTATAATGGCCTTGTAGAAGAATTAGGTGGACCACAAACACCTGGTGTTGGCTTTGCTTTTGGAATGGAAAGATTAATGATTGCTTTAGGTGATGATCATGAAGATGAAGAAGGTTTAGATGTCTATATCATGCCTTTAGGTAGCGAAGCTAAAGATTTGGCTATGCAGATTATGACAATGCTTCGTGCTAATGGATTTACTTGTGATATGGATCAATGTGATCGTGGGTTAAAAGGGCAATTTAAATCTGCTGATCGTTTCCACGCTCATTTTTCAATGATTATTGGAGATGAAGAAGTTCAAAAAGAAGTCGTGAATATGAAATGTAATCATACAAAAGAACAAGTGGAAGTTCCATTAGAAAATATTGTAGAATTTATTGAAAATCATTATGAAGGAGATCATGATCATGAATAGAACACATAACAATGGGGAATTAAGAATTGAAAATGTTGGTCAACAAGTCGAATTGATTGGTTGGGTTGCCAAGAAAAGAAATTTAGGAGCTTTGGTTTTTGTTGATTTAAGAGATCGTTATGGAATTACTCAGGTGATTTTTGATGAATCTTTTGAAGAAAGATTAAAAGAAGTGAAAAATGAATATATTTTATCTGTTCAAGGTACAGTGATTGAAAGATCTTCTAAAAATCCAAAGATTCCTACAGGTGATATTGAAATTCAGGCAAGTGCTTTTGAAATTATTAACACTGCAAAATTAACACCTATGATTGTGGCTGATGAAACAGATGCTTTAGAAGAAACAAGAATGCAATATCGTTATTTGGATTTAAGACGTCCTGTGATGCAAAAAAATATAATGACAAGACATCAAATCACAAGAAGTATTAGAGAATATTTAGATCATTTAGATTTTATAGATATTGAAACACCTTATTTAAACCGTTCTACACCAGAAGGTGCAAGAGATTTCTTAGTGCCTTCACGTGTTCATAAAGGATCTTTCTATGCTTTACCACAGTCACCTCAATTGTTTAAACAATTATTAATGGTATCTGGATTTGAAAGATATTACCAGATTGCACGTTGTTTTAGAGATGAAGATTTACGTGCTGATCGTCAAATTGAATTTACACAAGTCGATGTTGAAATGAGCTTTATGTCAACTGATCAGATTCTAGAAATTGGAGAAGGTATGATCAAAAAATTAATGAAAGATGTCAAAGGTATTGATATCGAATTGCCTTTAAGACGTTTGACTTGGCATGAAGCTATGGAAAGATATGGAATTGACAAACCTGATACACGCTTTGGATTAGAGCTTGTGAACTTGAATGATGTTGTCAGTGATGTGGATTTTGCAGTTTTTAAAAATGCTTTGGAAGCTGGCGGACATGTGAAAGGAATCAATGTTGTTGGTGAAGCAGCCAATTTTTCTCGTAAAAAAATTGATCAATTAACTGAACTTGCGAAAACTTATAAAGCTAAAGGTTTAGCATGGTTAAAAGTGACAGATGATGGCGTACAGGGACCAATTGCTAAATTCTTTACTGAAGAACAATTAGAAAAATTATTATCAGCTATGAATGCGCATAGTCAGGATTTATTGTTATTTGTTGGAGATGTTAAATATGAAGTTGTTTGTGATTCTTTAGCTGCTATTCGTAACTATTTAGGAAAAGAATTAAAATTATATGATCCTAATACTTTTGATTTCTTATGGGTTGTTGATTTCCCAATGTTTGAATATGATGATGAAACACAAAGATATTATGCAAAACATCATCCATTCACAAAACCAAAAGATGAAGATTTAGATAAATTAGAAACTGATCCAGAACATTGCTTAGCTGATGCTTATGATATTGTTTTAAATGGTTATGAATTAGGTGGTGGATCACAAAGAATTTATGATCAAAATGTTCAAGAAAGAGCATTTAAAGCTTTAGGATTCACTCAAGAACAAATTGACGCACAATTTGGATGGTTTGTAGAAGGATTACAATATGGAACACCACCACATGGAGGATTTGCTTTAGGGTTAGATAGAATTGCCATGTTACTTTGTGGTTGTGATTCTTTAAGAGATGTCATTGCCTTTCCTAAAAATACAAGTGCAACTTGTCCAATGTCAAAAGCACCGACACCAGTGGCAGATGCACAATTAGGAGAATTAGGAATCGGGGTGAAAGAATATGAATCAGACAAGAGTGAATAATGTTTTAAATGAAATGAGTCAAAGAGGAATGGATCATTTGATTATCAGTGATCCTAGCTCTATCAATTATTTGATTGGTTATGATAATCATCCAGGAGAAAGAATGTATGCATTGGTTTTATCATTAGATGGAAATCATACATTGTTCTTAAATCATTTGTTTTATTTAGATCAACAATTAGATTTAAATATTATCTGGTATGATGATACAGAAGATGGACCGGCTAAGATTGCTGAAGTTTTAAAAGATGATCATTGTGTAGGTGTAGATAAAAACTGGGAAGCTAGATTCTTAATGAGAGTTATGGAACTGGCTAACGAAGAATGTTGTTTTGAACTAGGTTCAATCTGTGTTGATTACGTCCGTATGCATAAAGATGAAGAAGAAATTGAACTTATGCGTAAAGCGAGTCAATTAAATGATCAGGCTATCGATCAGGTGATTCAGTTATGCGCCAAAGGGACATTGACGGAAAAAGAAGTTGGACAACAGCTGGATGGTATTTTTCAATCATTAGGATGCAGTGGGAATTCTTTTGATCCAATTGTTGGCTATGGACCTAACGGGGCAGATGGACATCATGGTTGCGATGATTCAAAGTTAAAACCAGGTGACAGCATTGTCATTGATATGGGTGGTATTTATCAAGGATATTGCAGTGATATGACAAGAACTGTTTTCTATAAAGAAGTTTCTGATAAACAAAGAGAAGTTTATGAATTAGTCAAAAAAGCCAATGAGGCAGCTGAAGCTATGATCAAACCAGGTGTAAAACTATGTGACATTGATAAAACAGCAAGAGATATTATCAGTGAAGCAGGTTATGGACCAAACTTTAATCATCGTTTAGGTCATTTTATTGGTAGAGATGTTCATGAATACGGTGATGTGTCTGCTGCTTTTGATATGGAAGTAGAACCAGGAATGATTTTTTCAATTGAACCAGGTATTTATATTCAAGGTGAATTCGGTGTTAGAATTGAAGATTTGGTTTTAGTCACTGAAGATGGCTGTGAAGTTTTAAATCACTATTCAAAAGATTTAATGATTATTGGTTAGAGTGAAAACTCTAGCCTTTTTGTTTAGTGTTAAAGAAGGAAAATCTAAAAATATTATAAAAATGTACATTTTTGATTCAAGTAGTATATTTTTTGAGTTTATATATAAAATAAAAAGAAGTCGCTAATAAAAACGAGAATAGTAGCGACTATCACAAACACAATATAATAATTAATTCAATATACGAAAAAGTTAAAAGTAATAATAAAAAGTTATAATTGTTCAACTAAAAACTCATGAAATTGCTTTTTGAGTTTTAGTTGATGAGCACGGCTGATTGGAATGGGTTGTTGGTTATTTAAAATGACGTGAGTTCTTTTTATTTCACTGACATAATATGCATTGATAATATAACTGTTATGTGTACGAATAAATTGTAAAGGTAATTGTTCTAATAGATCTTTGATTTTTTGTGCTGTCTTAATTGTTTCATGAACTGTGTAAATATATGAATATCTTTGAATTCTTTCAATATACATAATATCATTTAATAGAATAATTTTGGTTTTATCTTTTAAAGATATGGTTAATACTTTTTGTGATTCTATAATTCGATGAATAGCTTTTTCAATAGCCATGGGAAGTCTTTTCTTTGATTCGGGTTTATATACAAAATAACAGTGATTTGTTTCATAAACTTCTGTTGCTTTTTCTAAATAGGAACTGATAAAGATAATTTGAAAATTTTTATGTAATTGATTTAATTCTTTTGCCAGTTCAATGCCACTATGATTTTTTAATAAAATATCTATAATGATAATGGAATGGTCAGGGAATTGATCCATATGTAAAAGGACATCATGTATATCAAGAAATGTTTGTATTTGAAATTGATGATTCATGGTGTTGATAATGTCTTGAATGTATTGAATATGTTCTTTCATGTCATCAATAATAATAATGTTTTGCATTCCAAATCGCCCCTTCAAACAGATTAATATAATATTATCATATTTTGAAGAGGTAGAATCTACAGAAAATGACATAAAGTTTGTTAAAAATGAAAAAGCTATAAAATCTTTATGATTCTATAGCTTCCCATTATTATTCTTGGGCGTTAGAGTTTTCTTTATATTTTTCACTCATTAAACCATCTTCACCACTATAACTTGCCTGTTGATTTTGGTTATAGCCTTTATACTGATTTTGTCTTTGTTTGTTTTTAGATTTTTTGTGACTCATAATTTCTCCTTTCTTTCTATTGACATCTTTAGTTTGTGCCAAAATATAAAAAATATGAAAAAATAAATAGATAGAGAATACTTTTTTTAAAATTTATGCTAGAATAAAAGGCGAGGTGAAGAGAGTTATGTATTATTTTATTGGTATTAAAGGTTCAGGTATGGCATCACTTGCAACAATTTTATTTGATTTAGGTTATGAAGTTGCTGGAAGTGATATTGATAAATATATTTTTATTGAAGAAGATTTAAGAAAAAGAGGAATTCCAATCTACTCTTTTGATAAAAATAATATTAAAGATGGTTATGAAGTGATTATTGGTAATGCGTTTGATGAATCTAATGAAGAAGTTAAAGAAGCATTAAGTAATCCCAATGTCAAAACACATACTTATTATGATTTTTTAGGTCATTTAATGGATCAGTATATTTCTATTGGTATTGCAGGAACACATGGAAAGACAACAACAACGGGTATGGCTTATCATTTGTTTAAGGAATTTGATAAGACTTCTGTTTTAATCGGTGATGGAACAGGACATGCTGTTGAAGACAGTAAATATTTTATTGCAGAAACATGTGAATATCAGGATCATTTTTTACATTATTATCCAACTTATGCGATTATTAATAATATTGAAATGGATCATGTTGATTATTTCAAATCTATGGAACAATATGAAAAATCATTTGAACAATATGCAAATCAAGTTAAAGATACAGTTATTATCTGGGGTGATGATCCACATTTACCACACCTTCATTATCAAAAACGTGTTCTAAAATTTGGAACAGGTGAAAATAATGATGTTATTGCTAAAAATATCATTAATAATGATCATGGATTATCATTTGATGTCTATATTCATAAAGATTTATTTGGACATTTTGCTTTGCCATTTTATGGAATGCATATGCTTTATGATTCATTAGCGGTTATTACTTTAGGATATTTAGAAAATATGAGTGCTGAATATATCCAAGAACGTCTTTCTACTTTTGATGGTGTAAAACGTCGTTATACTGTTAAGACAGTTGGGAATAATATTTATGTGGATGATTATGCACATCATCCAACAGCAATCCGTTATGTCATTGAAGCAACACGCTCACGTTATCCACATAAAAAGATTGTTGCCATCTTTCAACCAGATCGTTTTTCAAGGGGATTACGTTTTGCTAAAGAATTTGCTGAAGCAATGGATTTAGCAGATTATCCTTTCTTTGTCCATTTTCCAGAAAATGCGAAGAAAGAACCTGGTATTGATATAGACATTTATGACATTGCAAAATACAATCCACGTGCTCAGGTTATTCATGAAGATGAAGCTGCTGTGAAGCTTTTAAGTCAATATGATAATGTTGTTTATCTATTTATGAGTAGTAAAGATATTTATAAATTAGAAGATCAAGTTATTGCTTATAAACAATCGCAGTAAGGGTTATCTTTTAATCATGTTGTATTTATGCTATAATATGGTAAATTGGCAGAAAGGAGAACTTATGGATGCAAAATTAGTATGCTATTGCATTTTGATATTATCTGGGGCTTTTGCACTTTTGAGCTTAGGTCTATTATTAATAAGAATGTCTTTAGCTGTCAAAGAAACAACGGTTTTAATGACAATGTTAGAAACAACCATTCAAAAAGTTGATCATATTTTAGATGATGTCAATAATAAAATGAATATGCTCAATGCACCTGTTGAATTGGTAAGTGGAATTTTTTCAAAAGGTGGTATGAAATCTGGTTTATTTGGGGTTTTAGGATTTTTAACTTCGTTTTTAAGAAGAAAAAAATAGAAAGAGAAAGGTGATTAGAATGAAATTTGGAAAGTTTTTAGTTGGTTTAGGTATTGGTGCAGTCGCTGGATTGTTATTGGCACCTAAAAAAGGTAGTGAATTAAGAGAAGATATTAAACGTGAATCTTTAAAAGCTTATGATAATTTAAAGAATATGACAAAAGAAGATCTTGAAGCTATGTTAGGTCAAACAATTGAAACAGTTAAGAAATCTGTAGATGAATTTGATATTGATACATTTAAAGCAACAACAAGAGATAAACTTAATGAATTGGAAGCAAAATTAGAAGATTTTGCTGCAAAAGTAAAAGATAGTGACCAGTATTTAACGATTCGTGATGGAGTTGTTGATTTGACACAAAAAGTCAATGATAAAATAGAAGAAGTCAAAACAAAAGTTTTAGATTCATCTGTAGATGATGATTATTTAGAAGCTTTTGAAAATGAAATCGAGAATGTTGAAGAAAAATTAGATGAAATGATTGAAGAGATTAAAGATTAATCATGGGAAAAAATGTAACAATTTATGATGTTGCTAGAGAAGCTGGTGTTTCTCTGGCAACAGTTTCACGTGTTATTAACGGTTCGAGTGTTGTGAAACCTAAAACACGTGATAAAGTCCTTGAGGCTATTCAACGTTTAGATTTCAAACCCAATCAGATTGCCAGAGGTCTTGCAACAAGTAAGACAACAACGATTGCTATTGTTTTTCCACAATCATTATTTGCTCATGTGAAAGATATGATTGGTGGAATAGGTGATACAAGTCGCCGTTTAGATTATAATGTCAGTATTTATACAACAGATGAAATTGGAGATGGCAATCCTATTGAAACTGTTATTGAAAAAGTTGTGAAATCACGTGCAGATGGTGTGATTTTATTTAATAATGAAGAAATCGAAAAGGAAATTGCTTTAGTTAATAAATATAAAATACCTGCAGTTGTTATTGGAACAAGTGTTACTGGGAAATATATGGGATCTATTTTTGCTGATGCAAAAAAGATTGCATATGAGGTTGTTGATAAATATTTGGCACAGGGAAAAAGTGATATTTTGTTTGTGTCACCTAAGCAGAATTTAATCAACATAGAAGAAATGATTACTGGAATTCAGGAAGCTTATCAAAAATATGATTTGGTTTTTGATGCAACAAAACAGGTCGTACATACATCATCACATTATGAAAAAAGCTATCCACAATTTTTAGAGTATTTTAAAAATCATCGACATGATCTTGTTTTTACAAGTTATGATAAGGAAGCTGTTGCTGTTGTGAATGCTGCAATTGACAATGGAATTGAAATTCCTGATGAAATGGAAGTTATTGGTATGATGAATACAAGCTATGCTTTGATTTGTCGCCCTTCATTAACATCTATTCATGTTCCTGTGTATGATATGGGGGCATTAGCTGTAAGATTGCTAACAAAAATACTTAATGATGAAGAAATTGAAAACAAAGCTGTTGTCATTCAACATTTATTGATGCCACGTGCTACAACAAAGAAAGACTTCTAATTGATTTAGAAGTTTTTTTCAAAGGGGAATCTTATGTATATCAAACAATTCTTTATAGATTTAAAGTTAAATATATGTTTTGTCTGTAAATGGTTATGGATTGCTTTTGTTTTGGGTATTGTCTGTGGTATTGTAGGAGCATTGTTTCATATTTCTATTGATTATGTTACTGATTTTCGTTTGTCACATTCATGGATTGTATGGGGATTGCCAATTGGTGGTGTTTGTATTGTCTATCTTTATCGTCTGGTTCATTTATCTCACGAACCAGGAACAAATACGATTATTCAATCTATTCGCCAACAGGAAAAAGTTCCTGTTTTATTAGCACCAGCGATTTTTTTAGCCACTATTATTACCCATTTGTTTGGAGGTTCTAGTGGAAGAGAAGGAGCTGCATTACAAATTGGTGGTTCTCTAGCAACATCTTTTGGAAAAATAATTCATGCTGATCAGCGTGAAATGTCAATGCTGATTATGTGTGGTATGAGTGCAGTCTTTTCAGCTTTATTTGGAACTCCATTAACTGCGACACTTTTTTCCATGGAAGTTGTTAGTGTCGGTGTATTTTATTATGCGGCATTAGTTCCATGCTTATGCAGTAGTTTGATTTCATTTGGAATTGCACAACTTTTTGGATGTCAGCCAACTTTTTATCAGTTATCAATTCCTTTTCAATTAACACCAATTATGAGTTTAAGATTAGCTGTTTTTGCATTTATTATTGCTGCTTTTTCCATTGTATTTGTATTAATGATGCATTATAGTCACAAATGTTTTCATCAATATTTTCATAATCCATATATACGAGTTATTATGGGATCATTCATGTTGATGATTTTGGTTTTCTTTTTTCAACAAAGATATTTAGGAGCTGGAATGGAAATTGTTGCAGAAGCTCTTTATCATCAGGCTCTACCATATGATTTTTTCATGAAAGCTATTTTTACTGCTATTACTATCGGCTGTGGTTTTAAAGGTGGAGAAATTGTTCCAACTTTTGTGATTGGTTCAACTTTAGGATATGTATCAGCTTTATTATTGGGCATTGATCCTCATCTAGGGGCTGTTATTGGAATTGTTGGTATGTTTTGTTGTGTTATTAATTCACCACTTACAAGTCTCATGTTAGGGGCTGAAATGTTTGGTATTCAATATTTAACAGCAATGGCTATTGTTGTTGCATTATGTTATGTTTTATCAGGATATTTTAGTTTGTATCAAGCACAAAAAATTGTATATTCTAAAACTTCAGTTGAATTTATCAATCAAAATGCAAAGTAAAAATTTTAAGTTGACTTCGACTTGAAAATCGCATATTATATATTTAAGCGTTGAAGAAGACAAGTAATTATAAATGGATGTTATAGAGAGTCTATGATTGGTGGAAATAGATCATTGTTTATAATGAATACACTTTGGAGCAGCTAAATGAAAAGTTTAGCCGGTGGCAACATCGTTATCAATAAAGAGCGTATGCTTAATGCATAAATAAAGGTGGTACCGCGAGAATTCGTCCTTTTGATGAATTCTTTTTTTATTTTATAAGGAGGATATATGTTATGAAAATTTATGATGAATTAGTATGGCGTGGTTTAATTAAAGATGTTAGCTCGCCAGATATTGAAGAAAAATTAAATAATGGAGGAATGACTTTTTATATTGGTACTGATCCAACTGGTGATAGTTTACATATTGGACATTTCTCATCATTTTTGATTAGTAAACGATTAAAGGATGCCGGACATAATCCTATTTTATTAGTAGGTGGAGCTACAGGTTTGATTGGAGATCCTAAACCTGATACTGAAAGACCAATGATTACTAAAGAAGAAGTACAACATAATTTTGAATGTCTAAAAAAACAGGCTCAGGATTTATTTGGGTTTGAAGTTGTGAATAATTATGATTGGTCAAAAGATTTAAACTTCATTGATTTTTTAAGAGATTATGGTAAATATTTTAATGTCAACTATATGTTGAATAAAGATATTGTCAAAAGAAGATTAGACTTAGGAATTACATATACTGAATTTTCTTACATGATTATGCAGGCCATGGATTTCTATTGGTTATATGAAAATAAAGGTTGCCAAATGCAGGTAGCTGGACAAGATCAATGGGGAAATATTACTGCTGGTATTGAATTGATTAGAAAGAAAACAGGGAAAGAAGCTTATGGATTTACAATGCCTTTGCTTACTAAATCTGATGGTACGAAATTTGGAAAAACAAACGGTCATGCCATTTGGTTAGATCGTAAAAAAACATCACCATATGAAATGTATCAGTTCTTTATTAATTCAGAAGATGATAAAGTCATTGATTACTTAAAATTCTTAACTTTCTTATCTAAAGAAGAAATTGAAGAATTAGAAGAAAAGAATAAAACACAGCCTCATTTAAGAGAAGCACATAAAGCTCTATCAAAAGAAGTGATTACATTTATCCATGGTGAAGAAGCATATCAGGAAGCTTTGGATATTAGCCAAATGTTATTCTCTGGTAAAATTCAAGATTTAACATTAGAACAAGTTCAGTCATGCTTCCATGGTGTTCCTAGTATAGATATGGAAGAAGATACACAAATTTTAAATGCTTTAGTTAAAGTAGGGGCTGCTTCATCAAATCGAGAAGCACGTCAATTTGTTACAGGTGGTTCTGTTCTTGTCAATGGAGAAAAGATTACAGATGTAAGCTTTGTTATTCAAAAAGAAAATGCTTTTGGAAAACAGGCAACTGTTATTAGACGTGGTAAGAAAAATTATTATGTTATTAATCATAAATAGGAGGATAGGATGAAAAAAATATTAGGAAGTTTCATGGCATTAGTTATGCTTTTGGGTTGTTCATCACAAAGTCAAGAAACACAAAATAGTGATACTCAAAATCAAACTGCTGTAGCTCAAAATGGCGATTATGTGAATATTGATTTTGTAGGAAAAATTGACGGTGTAGCTTTCAATGGTGGAAGTGCAGAGGGTTATGAGTTAAAATTAGGTTCTGATACCATGATTGATGGTTTTGAAGATGGAATTGTTGGGATGAAATTAGATGAAGAAAAAACAATTACTGTAACTTTTCCTGAAAACTACACTGCAGAGCTTGCAGGAAAAGAAGCAACATTTGATATTACTTTGCACAAGATTTATCGTGAAATTCAATAAATTTGAGTCTAATGACTCATTTTTATATTTCACAGATGAGGAGGTTTTGAAATGGATGGAATATTGTTAGTTAATAAACCGGCAGGTATGACAAGTCATGATGTTGTGAATCGTATTAGAAAGATTCTTCATACAAAAAAAGTTGGACATTGTGGGACATTGGATCCTGATGCCACAGGTGTTCTGGTTTTGTGTATTGGCAAAGCAACAAAGGCTTTACAATTTTTAATGAGTGAAACAAAAGTTTATCAGGCGACACTCTTTTTAGGAACAGCTACTGATACATACGATAGTAGTGGTCAAATTATGGAAGAAAAAGCCTTTCATGGTGTAAGAGATGTTGAAGAAACTTTACAGTCTTTTATTGGAAAGCAACAACAAATTCCGCCTATTTATTCGGCTATTAAAGTGCATGGTAAAAAATTGTATGAATATGCCAGAAATCAGGAACATGTAGATATTCAACCCCGAACTATTATGATTGAAAAAATAGAGTTAATTTCCCAACAAGATCAATCCATAACATTTCAGGTAAAATGTTCCAAAGGCACATATATTCGTTCATTGTGTGTAGATATAGGAAAAAAGTTGGGCTATCCTGCACATATGACTCATTTAATACGTTTAGCTTCAGGAGAGTTTTATCTTGAAGACTGTTATAGTTTAGAAGATATTGAACAAGGACATTATCAGTTCATGAGTTTAGAAGATGCATTTCAACATTTTGAACATTATTACATTGATGATGAAAATATTGTTTATCATGGTAAAAAAATAAAGAGTGATATTGATCATCAGGTTGTTGTATGTAATCAAAATCATAAGGTTTTAGCGGTTTATGGACCTGATGGTGAAGGATATTTAAAAAGTATAAGAGGGCTATTTTAATGGAAATCATTTATTTAAAAGAAGATATGCAATTACATATGACAGACTCTATTGTAGCAGCAATTGGTTTTTTTGATGGTTTACATGTAGGGCATATGGCACTTGTTGAAGAAGTGAAACGAGTTGCAGACACAAAGCATTATCATAAAGCTTTAATAACTTTTGATCATTATCCACTTTATGTATTAGGAAAGTTAAAAGAAGAAAAATGTCTGACTTCCATTGATGATCGTTATGAAATTCTTAAAAAAAGAGGATTTGATTATTTGTTTGTGATTGAATTTACACCCAAGGTTGCTGCTTTATCGCCTCAAGAATTCATACAGAAATATCTTATTGAATGTGGTATCAAGCATGTAGTCTGTGGTTTTGATTTTCGTTTTGGTGCAAAAAATCAGGGTGATGCGAAAACATTGCAGGAATCTTTTGGTTTTAATGTCAGTGTTATAGATGAAGTCATTTATAAAGGAGAAAAGATTTCTTCAACACGTATTCGACAGCATCTAGAAAATGGACAAATGAAAGATTTAAATGAATTATTAGGACGTCAATACTGTGTACATGGTCAGGTTATCCACGGTAGACATATTGGACATGAAATTGGTTTTCCAACAGCTAATATTGATTATGGTTCTTATTTTTTACCTTGTGGTGGTGTCTATGCTGTTAAAGTGATTATCAATCAAAATACCTACATGGGAATGTGTAATATTGGATATAATCCCACTTTTCAACCATTAGATAAAGCTTCTTTAGAAGTTCATATTTTAGATTTTAATCATGATATTTATGGAAAAGAGATTTACGTAGAATTTTATGATTTGATACGTAAGGAAAAACCATTTCATTCTAAAGAAGAACTCATTCAACAACTTTATAAAGATCGTGAATATGTCAGAGAATATTTTTCTCAAATAGCAAAGGAGATTAATTGATAAAATTAACCTCCTTTTTTGGTATGAAAATGATACAATGCTCCAAGTAAATTGGCTTCATTTTGAAATTGACAGGCTTTAATAACTGGTTCATGATCATCTTCTTTGTATTGTTTTCTTAAATCATGAAATTGTTTTTGAATAGTTTGAATGAGAAATGGCTGTTGACTGATTCCTCCACCAATAGTTACGATATCTAAATCTAGTAAATAATCAAGATTATAGATCATTGTTGCAATCTGTAAACAATAGTGTTCAAAATACTGCATAGCTTGATGAGATGAAGTCAGTTGTTGAAATACAATCTGTCCATCATCAGGACATTTTAAAATATCACTCAGATCATGAATGAGTTTAACAGCATTATATTCTTTACCAAAGTTAGAATAGCCATTTGATGTAGGGATTAAAAAAGAACCGAGCTCTCCAATTTTATAGTGTTTTGATTCTACGATTTTTTCATGTAATATATATGTTCCGCCAATACCTGAACCTAAGACAATCATAAAACCATTATCAACGTTCTTTAAGCTTCCTTTCCACATTTCACCTAAAGTAGCGCATTTGGCATCATTTTGTAAAGTGACTGGTAAGTGAGTTAAACTGGAAAATTCTTGACAAAAATCTGTTTCATTGAAATAGGGCAGTAAAGTAATAGCGTGGATATATCCTCTTTGACTATCAATAAGACCGGGCATACTGACAGCTATTCCTTCGACTTCTTTTGTGATTAATGTTTTTAAAGCATGATAGAATGTTTCTTTGTTGGTTTTGACAGTAGGAATCATATTTTTTTGTAAGCATATCCCATTAGATTGATAATATCCATATTTGGTATATGTACCACCTATATCTATAGCTAAATACATGATTTTCACCTCTCGTTTCATTATTTCATTGATTCATTTTGAATTCAACCTTTATTCATGTTTTTGATTTCTTTTTTGAGTAATTATGATATAATGATTAGACTGAGAGGATGTGATACGATGAATTTAGACAAATTATTAAATCCAAAACAAAAGGAAGCAGCCACTTATTTAGATTCTCATTTACGTATTATTGCAGGAGCAGGAAGTGGGAAAACACGTGTTTTAACATATCGTATTGCTTACTTGATTGAAGAAGTGGGGATTGAGCCTCGACATATATTGGCTATTACTTTTACAAATAAAGCAGCGAATGAAATGCGTCAAAGAGTTGTGGATTTATTAGGTGAATATGCTTCAGGAGCTCTTTTATGTACAATTCATTCTTTATGTGTCAGAATATTAAGACAGCATATTCATGCTTTTCATTATCCTCATCATTTTGTTATTATGGATGAAGAAGATCAAAAATCATTATTAAAGAAGATTTTTAAAGATAAAAATATTGATAGTAAAACAATGAGTGTAAAAAGCTGTATTCATTATATATCATCATGTAAAATGGCTGAAATCTCACCACAAAAAGCGTATAAATTAGCAGGAGATTTTATAGGTGAGGCCAAAAAAGCAATTGTTTATCAGGAATATGAAAAATATAAAGAAGAACATTTTATGCTGGATTTTGATGATTTGTTGTTGAAGACTGTTGAATTATTTGAGAAATTCCCAGAAATTCTGGAAAAATGGCAACGTAAATTTCAATATATACATGTAGATGAGTTTCAGGATGTTGGAAATATTGATTATAAATTGATTCATCTTTTATCAGGTCAAGCAACTTTATGTGTAGTTGGAGATCCTGATCAGACAATCTATTCTTTTAGGGGTTCTGATGTGAATTATATAATGAATTTTGATAAAGATTATTCTCATGTCAAAACCATTATTCTTGATCAGAATTATCGTTCTACAAAAACAATATTAGATATATCGAATAATTTGATTCGAAAAAATAAAAATCGTTTAGAAAAAGATTTGTTTACACAATTAGAAGATGGTGATAAAGTTGTGCACTATTCAGCAGGCGATGAAGAAGCAGAAGCTGAGTTTGTCTGTCAGACAATTGAAAATATTATACATCAGGTTGATGGTGTGAATTATCATGATTTTGCGATTCTTTATCGTGCTAATTATTTATCACGTCCTTTTGAACAGAAATTAATTCAGCATCAGATTGATTATAAAATATTTGGTGGATTAAAGTTTTTTAATCGTAAAGAAATTAAAGATGCATTAAGTTATTTACGCTTAATGGTATTTATGGATGATTTATCTTTTGAACGTATTATTAATGTTCCTAGTCGTGGTATTGGTCAAAAAACACTTGAAAAAATCCAACTGAAAGCGATTGAGTATGGCATTAGCTGTTATGAAGCCGTTTGTTTATATAGTGATGAAATTGGATTGAAAGGTAAAGTGAAAAAAGCCATCAGTGAATTTGTACAAGCTATTGAAAAAGCAAGACAATCAAGAAATCCCTTGGCTGATGTCTTTGAATACTTATTGAAAGATATTGGTTATTTTGAAATGCTAAGAAATGATGAAGATGAAAATCGTATTCAAAACATTATGGAGTTAAAAAACTCAATTGCTGGATATATGAATACCCATCCAGATAGTGCTACTTTTGAAAGTTATTTACAGGATATTGCTTTATATACATCACAAGATGATATGACACAGGATGAATATGTATCATTAATGAGTATTCATATGGCTAAAGGTCTGGAGTTTAACTATGTCTTTGTTGTGGGATTGTCACAGGATGTCTTTCCAAGTTTTAGAAGTGTTTCTGAAGAAGGAGAAGAGGGGATGGAAGAAGAACGTAGATTGGCTTATGTGGCATTTACGCGTGCGAAAAAGCGTCTATATCTGACGGATAGTCAAGGATTTAATTATATGACGAATTCTCCTAAAATGGCTTCTCAGTTTATTGATGAAATTGGCGTAGATCATGTTGAACATATTGGTAAGCCTTCACCATTTAAAACAAAACAATTTGTACATTTAGGTCCAACTGTTGATGAGATGATAGGTGATAATGATATTCATGATTGGAAACAGGGTGATTTTGTAGAGCATGATGTCTTTGGTAAAGGTGTTATTGTTAAAGTTCGTGGAAATACTTTAGATATTGCTTTTTCCATGCCATATGGTTTAAAAACATTGATGGCACAGCATAAGGCTTTAAGACGTTTATCGTCATAAAAATGATGTGAAAATAAGGATAATTTTGGGTGATGAATTTTGATGTTTTGTATTTGATTCATCATCTTTTTTTGATATAATGAGCAAGTGAATGGAGTGTGTAAAATGACATTAGAAAGATTGAATGAAATCAAAAAATTATTAAATGAATATAATTATCAATATTATGTCTTAGATAATCCAACAGTATCCGATCAGGAATATGATCGTTTGATGCAAGAGTTGCAAAGTATAGAAGCTAAACATCCTGAATGGGTAACTCCTGATTCACCAAGTCAACGTGTGGGTGGAGAAGTCTTAGAAGGATTTCAGAAAATTACGCATCAAAGAATGATGTTGTCTTTAGGAAATATTTTTAATGAAGATGAACTGAGAGAATTCGATGATCGTATTCGTGATGTGTTTCCTCAAGCTGAATATGTCTGTGAGTTAAAAATAGATGGCTTAGCTGTTTCATTGGTTTATGCTGATGGACAATTAAGTTATGGAGCAACACGTGGTGATGGAACAATTGGTGAAGATATTACGCATAATGTCAAAACAATTAAATCTATTCCATTATCAATTGATTATCAGGGAGATTTTGAAGTGCGTGGAGAAATCTATATGCCTAAAAAATCTTTTGAACAATTGAATCATCAACGTCAACAGGCAGGTGAAGCCTTATTTGCGAATCCTCGAAATGCGGCTGCCGGAAGTGTTAGACAGCTAGATTCAAGTATTGCTGCTAAACGTGGCTTAGATGCATTTTTATATATGGTGCCAACGGCTCAGGAAGTAGGGTGTCAAACACATAAAGAAGCTTTAGATTATATTGCAAAACTGGGCTTCAAAGTCAATCCTATGACACGTGTTTGTGCAAATATTGATGAAGTATGGAATTTCATTATGGAAATGACAGAAAAACGTCAATCTTTGCCTTATGAAATAGATGGTATAGTCATTAAAGTGAATAATTTAGCATGGCAGGAAAGATTAGGGTATACAGCAAAAGTTCCTAAATGGGCTATTGCCTATAAATTCCCAGCTGAAGAAGTTGTCACAAAACTTAAGGATATTATTTTTACAATTGGAAGAACGGGTCAAATTACGCCAAATGCGGTTTTGGAACCTGTACGTGTCGCTGGTAGTACCGTTCAACGTGCGACATTACATAATGAAGATAACGTTGTTCATAAGGATATTCGTGTTGGCGATTATGTTGTGGTCCGTAAAGCAGGAGATGTTATCCCAGAAGTTGTTCGATCTTTAAAAGAAAGACGTGATGGAACAGAACAGAAATTTAAGATGATTGATGTTTGTCCATATTGTGGGACACCGCTTGTTAGAAAAGACAATGAGGCTGCTTATTATTGTTTAAATGAGCATTGTGATTCTAAGAAGATTGAGCGCATCATTCATTTCGCATCTCGTGATGCTATGAATATAGAAGGATTAGGAGAAAAAATTATAGAACAATTTTATAATTTAGGTTTTGTTCGTTCTATTGAAGATATTTATAGTTTATCTAGTCATGAACAGGAAATTATAGATATAGAAGGATTTGGTAGAAAATCAATGGATAATTTGTTAGAGGCTATTGAAAAAAGTAAAGGTAATTCAATGGAAAAATTATTATTTGGTTTAGGAATTAAAGGAATCGGTGCTAAAATGGCTGATAACTTAGCTAAGGAGTTTAAAAGTATGGATGCTTTGCTTGAGGCTTCAACAGCTAAGTTGCTTTCTATGCGTGATGTTGGCGATACACTTGTTCAATCTTTAAATCGTTTTAGAAGTCAACCTCAATCAATGACTTTAGTACAACATTTAAAAGATCTCGGTTTAAATATGAATTATCTAAAAGATACATCTTTACTTCAAGAAAGTATTTTTAATGGAAAAACTGTTTGTGTCACAGGAACATTAGAATTGATGACGCGTAAGGAGATTAAAGAGTATCTTGCCAGACTAGGTGCTAATGTGACAGGTAGTGTATCTAAAAAAACAGATTATCTGATTTGTGGTCGTGATGCTGGAAGTAAACTTGAAAAGGCCAGAGAATTAGGTGTGACTGTATTAAGTGAAGAACAATTTAAGGAGGAGGTTGATTTATGAAAAGAATAATATGTGTTTGTATGGCTTTCTTATTGTTGTTGACTGGTTGTCAATCTTCACAAGATACTGTTGAAGAAGAAACAACAAACAATACTGCATCAATGGAGTCATTTGATGATACTTATTATAATATCGTCAAATTTGAAGATAGTGAACTGAGAGAAGATTTCTATTTGGACTATGGTGCAACATCTGATTTCTCTTCAATTGGAAGAGGATTACAAATTTTATCATCACAATATTTTTCAACTTCTGATCATTATATGAGTGAAGGTCAATATTTAAAGCTTGCTTTAAAACAAGAAATGGTTAAACGTGATAGTGATTATTCTTTACAGCCTGCTGCTGGAACAAAGATTGCCAATGTCAGTGATCCAACAATGGTTCAACAGATTCAAGAACAGGATTTTTGGGAAAAATCAGGTGATAAATATACTTTAAAAGGTGCGTCATTTGTGATTGTTCTTGATCCTCGTGATAAAAATAATGCTCGTTTAAAAACGCAGATGGATGATCAATCTATTTTAAATTATGGATATGAATGTAGTGAGAAATTATATGAAATTATTCAATCTCACGAAGATTTTGAAAAGTTAAAGAATTTACCTGTTTTAATTACGGTTTATCAGGCAACTGATTTAACAGAAAGTACTGTAGATGGAAATTATATTTTAAAGACATACTGTGATGGTTCTTATGGAAATAGTGAAGAAGTAAATTTTGAGACTGTTTTATTTTCAAGTACACGTGCCGAAGAATTAGATGCTACAACATCTAATGAATTTGATATTATTAAAAGTAATTTAAAAGATGCAGCAACTGAAGCTGCTGGATTAGTAGGAACTGCCAGATATCAAAATGGTGAAATTCAATCAATGGTTATAGAAGCTCATTTAAACGTGAAAACAGCAACTGAATTGATGTATTTATCTTCTATTTTGGCGAATGGTGTTGATACGCGTTTTTCATCTGATTTTGATATTAAAGTGCTTATATATTCACAAGATGAATTACAGGCGATTGTGATTAAAGATAGAGGACAAGACGTTAAAAGTTATTATTTATATTAGAGGATGGACTATGGACGAAAGAGAATTAATTCAATCATTAGCAAAAGATGTAAAGTTATCTGTTTTGGATGAAAACATGGATACTTTCATTGAAGCATATCATCAATTTCTCAAACAGGTTCAAAGTCTAGAAAGTATTCAAACTGAAGGTGTAGAGCCTTTGGTTTTTCCTTTTGAGGTAGAAACTTCTTTTTTAAGGGAAGATAGTATACAGGATGTTATGCATAGAGAAGATATTTTAAAAAATGCAAAACACATCAAAAATCAACAAATTCAGATTCCTAAGGTGGTGGAATAATGAATGTTTATAGTATAGAAGAATTGCATCATGGTTTTAAAACTGGTCAAATTCTTCCTGAAAATTACTATCAGGAGATTTGGCATGAGGCTCAATATCAGCAAAAACGCTTAAATGCTTTTGCGCTTATGACGTTTGATAAAGCACAACAAGATTTAAAACATGCGCAATTTCAAAATATTTTGAGTGGAATTCCCTATGTTTTAAAAGATAATTTTAATACAAAAGGGATTTATACAACAGCATCCAGCCGTATGTTGGCTGATTATTTACCTGTATATAATGCACATATTGTTGATTTACTGGAAAAAGCAGAATGCTGTTTAATTGGAAAAGCTTCAATGGATGAATTAGGCATGGGAACTATGAATATGACTGCTTTGACGGGACCTGTTTTGAATCCATGGAATATTCAAAGAGTTGCTGGTGGTTCATCTGGAGGATGTGCAGCATTAGTTGGAAGTGGCGTTGTTCCTTTTGCGATTGGGAGTGACACAGGCGATTCTATTCGTCGTCCTTCTGGTTTTTGTGGCATTGTAGGAATGAAACCTACATGGGGATTGATATCACGTTATGGTTTGATTCCTTATGCTGCCAGTTTAGATACGGTTGGTGCTATGACCAGAAGCGTTAAAGATATGAGTATTGTTTTAGAAAATATTGCTGGCTATGATGAACATGATATGACATCATGTACTAAAAAAGTACCATCTTATTATCAATCTTTATCTTCAGATGTATCTCATTTGAAAATTGCTGTCATAAAAAATGTATATGAAAGATTAACGGATTCACGCATAAAAGAAAAATTTATGAATTGTGTTTCCATATTCAAAAGATTAGGGGCAACAATTCATGAAGTTGAATTTTCAGATACTTATCTTCAGGCTTTATCACCAGTTTATCAGATTATTGCTAATGGGGAAGCTACAAGTCAACATGCCTGCTTAGATGGCATTAAGTATGGCTTACAAAAACAAGGGGAAAATATAGATGATATGATTATACGTACTCGAAGCCAGGGTTTTCATCAAAGCATTCAACAGCGTTTTATTTTGGGTTCATTGGCCTTGAAACAGGAAAATCAGGAAAAGATGTTTAGAAAAGCTCAACAGGTCAGACGACTCATTGTTAATTTGATTCAAGATTTATATCGTCATTATGATATTATTTTGACTCCTAATGGTGAGGGAATTGCTCCTTTTCTTAATGAGGCTAGGCAAGTTGAATATACATTAGTTGATAATTTTTTGATTGTTGCGAATTTGGCAGGATTACCAAGTTTAACTTTACCATGTGGTTTTGTTGACCATATGCCTGTAGCCATTCATATAATGGGACGATGTTTTGAGGAACAGACTGTTCTCAATTGTGCCTATGCGTTAGAAAAATCGCTATCTTTTTCTCAGCAATATTGCCGAAAGGAGATTCAACATGTTTGAAACAATCATAGGTATTGAAGTACACTGTGAATTAAAAACGCAGTCTAAAATGTTTTCTTCAGCTCCTGTTTCATTTGGACAACCACCTAATAGTCAAGCTCATGTTATAGATTTAGCGATGCCAGGAACTTTACCATCGGTTAATAAAAAAGCAGTAGAAATGGCTATTCGTGTTTGTCATGCCTTGCATATGGATATAGACAGTTTGCTTCGTTTTGATCGTAAGAATTATTATTATCCAGATTTACCAAAAGGTTTCCAAATAACGCAACAATATCATCCTATTGGTAAAAATGGATATTTAGATATTGAAGTCAATGAACAGAAGATACATATCAATATAGAACAGCTTCATCTTGAAGAAGATACAGCAAAACTCACCCATGATGACGATTATACATTGATTGATTATAATCGTGCAGGTATTCCTTTGATTGAAATTGTGACACAACCTCAGTTTCATAATAGTCAGGAGGTTTGTGCTTATTTGGAAGCTTTAAGAATGATTTTGATTTATACTGATGTTTCAGATGCTATTATGGCTCAAGGGTCTATGCGCTGTGATATTAATATTTCATTACGCCATGAAGGGTCTCAAGGCTATGGTGAAAAAGTGGAAATTAAAAATTTGAATTCACTCGCTAATGTGCAAAAAGCGATTGATTTTGAAATTCAAAGACAGACGGAACTTTTATTGAATCATTGCTCCGTTCCAAGACAAACGCGACGTTTTGATGAAAAGACACAAAAGACAATAGCGATGCGTGATAAGGAATTATTAGCTGATTATCGTTATTATCCTGAACCTAATATTTTACCAGTTCGTCTACCATGGCAATGGATTGAAAGTATTAAAGATCATTTACCAGTGCTTCCAGCACAAAGACGCGATAAATATATTCATGAATATAAACTTTCAGTAAAAGAAGCTGATACGCTTTTATTGAATAAAGATTTATCAGACTTTTATGACCAGGTTGTTGAACAATGTATATATTATGATACAGTATGTCACTGGCTTATTGGAGATGTTTTGTCTTATCTTCATAAAAATCATTTACATATTCATGATATATTTGAAGTTCAGGATTTTGCGAAACTGATGAATATGACAGGTCAAGGAATTGTTTCTTCTAAACAAACAAAACAGATTTTATCATTAATGATTTTAGAAAAAAAGGATCCTTTAACTATTATGCAAAAACATCATATTCAACAAATGAATGATGAAAATGTTTTGATAGAGCTGATTGAAGAACTGCTAGATAATCACTTTCAATTGGTTCAGGATTACCATCAGGGTAAGACAAATCTTTTAGGTTATTTTGTAGGACAAGTCATGAAAAAAACTCAAGGACAAGCGAATCCTCAAAAAACAAATCAATTATTAAAACAATTATTGGAAAAAAGAAAAACATAATGTTCTATACATTGTTCATGAATTTTGGTACAATAGAGAAAAAGTAGGTGAAAAATAATGGCAAAAAAATTTCATTTTGATGATGAAGACGATATTCAGGATGAATACCAACCTTCATCATATCTTGATGATTTAGAAAACAAAAGAGAAAATGTGCCTTATACTGCAATAGATGAAGAAGATGACGAGGAAGAGGAGCCAATGAAGAAAAAGAAAAAAGGTTTTGTTATGAAATGGTGGCACTATCTGCTCATTTTATTTGGTGCTTTAGCTGTTGCTTTTATTATTTATATCGTAGTTTTATCATTTAATAATGGTCCTGTCTACGGAGATCGCTGTGAAGGTATGGTGAGTATTTCTAAAGATGCCAGAGATTCAACTGTGTCAACTATGGAAGAAAAATATGATGAAATTGAATCAATGACACTTTCAACTGAATGTCGTCAATTAAAATTAGATATTACTTTTAAAGCAGGTATGAGCACTAAAGAAGCACAAAATATTGCAGAAGAAACAGTTCAAACTTTGGATGGTATTGTGGGAAGAGAAAAAGAAGATGGCCAAAAATATAGTGATTTATTTGGTACAATTGATGGTGTGACACAATATGAAGTCAATGTTTTCATGACATCTTCTGATAGTGAAGATTTTCCGATTTATGGAACAAAAAATATTCAAAATGATGAGTTTTCCTATACTTTAGCTTCTGTAAGAGATGAAGAAAGTGCAAAGAAAGCTCAAGAAACTTTAACGGATGAATAAAACGAGCTAAGCTCGTTTTTTTATAGGAGGACATATATTATTATGCAAAAGAATGAATATATTGAGGCAAAATGTATTGATTACACTCATGATGGGATGGGAATTGTCAAATATGAAGGAATGCCAATTTTTGTGAAAAATATGCTTGTTGATGAAATTGGAAAAATTAAGATTATTAAAGTTTTGAAAAAATATGCCATTGGAAGGCTTATTGAATTGAGTGATTCCAGTCCACTTCGTCAAGAAGCAAGATGTCCGATATTTAAACAATGTGGTGGCTGCCATTTACAGCATTTAAATCAATTGGCACAACAACAGTTGAAAACCAAGAGGGTTGCAGATACATTACTTAAAATTGGTCATTGTCAAGTGCCAGTTGAACCATGCCTCATGATGGAAAATCCCTGGTTTTATCGTAATAAAGTTCAAGTTCCTGTAGGAATGCATCAAAACCATCTCGTAACTGGATTTTATAAGCAGCATAGTAATGATATTGTGGTGATGGATCAATGTTATATTCAAAATGAGTTATCTAATCAGATCATCCCTTTTACAAGACAATTGTTGGAAGAAGTAGGTGAAAAGGCTTATGATAAAGTCACACATCAGGGAAATATTAAGCATATTCTTGTCAAATATGGTTATCATACGAATCAGGCTATGCTTGTTTTCATTACATATCAACGTTCTATTCGTCAAAAAGACTATTTAATACAAGCTCTTAAAAAGCAATTTCCACAGTTAAAAACAATCATTCAAAATTATAATCCTCGCCATGATAATGTGATTTTAGGTGATGATGTTATGATTTTAGATGGTGATGGATATATAGAAGATCAGTTATTAGGAAACACATATCGTATTTCTTTGAAATCTTTTTATCAGATCAACCCATTACAGGTGGAAGTCCTATATCAAAAAGCTATTGAATATGCCAATTTACAACCAACTGATGAAGTGATAGATGCTTATTGTGGGATTGGAACAATATCTTTATCATTAGCTCAATATGTTCATAAGGTTTATGGTGTTGAAATTGTTGAACAGGCAATTATTGATGCTAAAGAAAATGCAAAAAGAAATCATATTGATAATGTTGAATTTTATTGTCAGGATGCTGGTGAATTTATGGTTGATTTTGCGACAAAGCATAAACAAATTGATGCTGTGATTGTCGATCCACCTAGAAAAGGATGTTCTCAATTATTTTTGAATCAGCTATTGTTATTATCTCCTGATAAAATTGTATATATTTCATGTGATGTGGCAACTCAGGCAAGAGATATTGATATCTTGCAACAACATGGATACCATGCTGTGAAATGTCAGCCTGTTGATATGTTTCCACAAAGCTTTCATATCGAAAATATTGTGCTTCTTACAAAATAAGATAAAACCTATTGTTTTGGGTGTCAAGCAATTTTGAAAATGTCCTAAAAAAAGTTAAACATTAGCACCGTTTGTACGATGCTTTTGTCTTGCTAGAAAGCCAAGAAAGTCATCATTTCTCCAAGGATGTTCCATTGGCG
>NZ_NFHI01000035.1:0-26633 GCF_002159255.1 Massilimicrobiota sp. An80 | reverse complement strand
ACTCACCCGTTCGCCACTCAATGCCGAAGCATTGCGTCCGACTTGCATGTATTAGGCACGCCGCCAGCGTTCATCCTGAGCCAGGATCAAACTCTCCATTGTCCTTTTCTATCTTCAGAGAATTTCATGTCTTCTTGACTCTTTCTTTTTTCCTATCTTTATTGACGTGTTTACTGTTCAGTTTTCAATGTCCCTGTGCCCTCTCGTCGAGTGCTCATCTATAATACCATCTATCCCTTGCCTTTGCAAGTCTTTTTTTTACTTTTTTTCGTTTTTTTTATTCCTATTTTTACAAAATTCTATTTTTCATTGGATTTATCAATGTTTTTTTATTTGTAATTTTATAAAGATTCACTCATAAATTTAAAAAATAAAACCCCATTAACTGAGTTAATCCTCCGTCATTGGGGTTTTGCTTGAATCACTAATCTTTTAATTATTTGATTTTTTTATAAAGATCAATAAATTCTTGTGCTAAATCAATAACAACTAATGCAGTCATTAAATGATCTTGAGCATGTACCATTAATAAGTTTAATGGAGCTTTTTCTCCTCTAATTTCAGCCTGAATTAATTCAGTTTGTGCATGATGTGCTTCATTTACAGTTTCTTTTGCATTTTGTAATGATTCATCAGCCTTATCTAAATCACCAGCTTTTGCATATTGAATAGCTTCGATAGCAGAGCTACGTGCACTTCCACTGTTTACGATAAGGTTAATAACTACTTGTTCTTGTTCATCCATTTTCAATTTCTCCTTTAACAAACAAATTCAGAATTACTCTGTATATTTATTTTATCAAATCAACTTTATAATTTCAACTATAAACACTAAAGAAAAGAAAAATGTTTAAGTGCTTTCAATATACCATCGCAATCAACATTATCCGTAATATAATCGGCAACTGCTTTTGTTTCATCAGCAGCATTACCCATGGCAATTCCTAATCCAACAAAAGAGATCATTTCAATATCATTTCGTCCATCTCCAAATGCAATCGTATCTTTAATATTTTTGCCTAAAGCTTCAACAAGCTTTTGTATTCCTTTTGCTTTAGATTCACCTTTTAAAGTTAAATCAAAAGATAATCCACTTTGATGCTGTTGAATATCAAAATAAGGTGATAATGTTTGATACATTATTTCTCTATCATCAAGAGAATTTAAAACAATCATCCCAATATATGTTTCAATCTCATCAATTTGATATGAATCAATAATAATTTCATCTTTCATTCCCCAATTATTCTTAAACTCAATATGTTTAGGGTTTTGTTTATTTAAAACATAAATATGATCATTCCCCTCAAAATAGTATGCCAGGTTTCTTTCAACACATAGCTGATGTGTTTTTTCAATAGCTTCTTTTGGAACAACCTTTTTATATATTTCTTTCCCTTTACATTCTACATAAGCACCATTACAAGTTACATAACCACTAAAAGGATAATCCATAACTCCATCCACAATAAAGCATTTACATCTTCCAGTCGCTAAAAAAACATCATGTCCCTGTTTCTTTAGTTGATTCATCCCATAGCGGACATCATTTGGGATACGATATATACCTTTATTACATTCAATAAGTGTTCCATCTATATCAAAGAAAAATAGTTTGCTCATATCACACCTCCATACTTTAACATCATAACCTTTTTAAAAAAAAGTGTAAACAAAAAAGGTATCAATAAGATACCTTTTCATGAAAATTATTCAATAACTTCAGTAACTGTTCCAGAAGCAACAGTTCTTCCACCTTCACGAATTGAGAATTTAGTACCATTTTCAAGTGCGATAGCATGGATTAATTCAACTGTTAATTCTACGTTATCTCCTGGCATAACCATTTCTACACCATCTGGTAATTCGATAACACCAGTGATGTCAGTAGTTCTGAAATAGAATTGTGGTCTATAGTTAGAGAAGAATGGTGTATGACGTCCACCTTCATCTTTTGATAAAACGTAAACTTGGCATACGAATTTTTTGTGTGGATGTACTGATCCTGGTTTAGCTAATACTTGTCCACGTTGAATTTGATCTCTGTTGATACCTCTTAATAATACCCCTACGTTATCTCCTGCTTCAGCGTAATCTAATAATTTACGGAACATTTCGATACCAGTAGCAACTGTATTTTGAGTTTCATGAATACCAACGATTTCGATTGGGTCATTTAATTTTAATTGTCCTCTTTCAACACGTCCTGTAGCAACTGTTCCACGTCCAGTGATTGTAAATACGTCTTCAACTGGCATTAAGAATGGTTTATCAGTATCACGAGTTGGAGTTGGAATATAAGTATCTACAGCATCCATTAATTCATGAATAGCTGGTACCCATTTTGGATCTCCTTCTAATGCTTTTAAAGCTGATCCACGAATAATTGGAGTGTCATCTCCTGGGAATCCGTATTCATTTAATAATTCACGAACTTCCATTTCAACTAATTCGATTAATTCGTCATCATCAACCATATCACATTTATTTAAGAATACGATGATGTAAGGTACACCTACCTGACGAGATAATAAGATGTGTTCTCTTGTTTGTGGCATAGGTCCATCAGTAGCAGCTACTACTAAGATAGCTCCATCCATTTGAGCAGCACCAGTGATCATGTTTTTGATGTAGTCAGCATGACCTGGACAGTCAACGTGTGCATAGTGACGAGTTGCTGTTTGATATTCAACGTGTGCAGTGTTGATTGTGATTCCACGTTCTTTTTCTTCAGGTGCAGCATCGATTGCAGCATAATCCATTGCTTGAGCATTTCCTTCTTGTGCTAAAACAGTAGTGATTGCTGCAGTTAAAGTTGTTTTACCATGGTCAACGTGACCAATTGTTCCAATATTAACATGCGCTTTAGAGCGGTCAAATTTTTCTTTAGCCATTTAAGCTTCCTCCTATATAAATTTCATTAAATTTTTACATATACATTCTAAATGATTTATCTCAAAAATGCAATACTTTTAGTGGATTAATTATTTCCACCATTTTTCTTAATAATACTTTCTGCAATTGACTTAGGAACTGGTTCATAACGATCAAATTGCATAGTGTAATTTCCACGTCCTTGTGTAAATGATCTTAAGTCAGTAACATATCCAAACATTTCAGATAAAGGTACACTTGCTTGTACTAAAACAGCGTTTCCTCTTTCTTCTTGTCCTTCAATCATACCACGTCTAGAAGAGATATCTCCCATAACGCTTCCTAAGTATTCAGAAGGTGCAGTGACTTCTACAGCCATAATTGGTTCCAAGATAACTGGATCACATTTTTTACCAGCTTCTTTTAATGCTAAACTTGCAGCTACCTTATATGCCATTTCTGATGAATCGACATCATGGTAAGACCCATCAAATAATGTTGCTTTAATATCTAATACTGGATATCCAGCAATCATACCATTATCTAATGCTTCTTCAAGACCGGCTTTAACAGAACCAATGTATTCTCTAGGGACAGTTCCACCAACTACAGCATCAACGAATTCAAATCCTTTACCTTCATTTGGTTCGAATTTAATCCATACATGTCCGTATTGTCCACGTCCACCAGATTGACGTACGAATTTACCTTCACAATCAGCAGTTTTTCTAATTGTTTCACGATAAGCAACTTGTGGTGCCCCAACATTAGCTTCAACTTTGTATTCTCTCTTTAAACGATCAACGATAACGTCTAAGTGTAATTCCCCAACTCCGGCAATAATTGTATCACCAGTTTCAGGATTTGTAGTGACTCTAAATGTAGGGTCTTCTTCAGCTAATCTTGCTAAACCGTTACTTAATTTATCTTGGTCTTGTTTTGTTTTTGGTTCAATTGCTAATTCAATAACTGGTTCAGGGAATTCCATTTTTTCTAAGATAATGAAATTCTTTTCATCACAGATAGTATCCCCAGTTGTTGTATTTTTAAATCCAACAGCTGCAGCAATATCTCCAGCGTAAACTTCGCTAATTTCTTTACGTGTATTAGCATGCATCTGTAAGATACGTCCTAAACGTTCTTTTTTATCTTTAGAAGAGTTTAAAACATATGATCCAGATTCAATATGTCCTGAATATACACGGAAGAATGTTAATTTACCAACAAATGGGTCAGCCATAATCTTAAATGCTAATGCAGAGAATGGCTCATCATCACTTGCATGTCTTTCGATTTCGTTACCATCTTCATCTTCACCTTTAATTGATGGAACATCAGTTGGTGCAGGTAAGAAGTCGATAACAGCATCTAACATTAACTGTACACCTTTATCTTTATAAGCAGATCCACATAATACTGGGAATAATTCAACAGCTAATACTCCTTTACGGATTGCTGCTTTAATTTCTTCTTCAGTAACTGGTTCTTCTTCTAAGACTTTCATCATTAAATCATCATCAAAAGATGCAGCTGAATCAATCATTTTTTGACGATATTCTTCTGCTTGAGCTTTCATATTTTCAGGAATTTCAGAATAAACAACGTTTTCACCCTTAGCTCCTTCAAAATGAACAGCTTTCATTTTAATTAAGTCAATAACACCTTCAAATGTATCTTCGGCACCAATTGGTAATTGAATAGCTACAGCGTTAGCATCTAATCTTTTTCCAATAGATTCAACAGACATTAAGAAATCTGCCCCAGTTGCATCCATTTTGTTACAGAAGACAATTCGAGGAACTCCATAAGTTGTTGCTTGACGCCAAACAGTTTCTGTTTGTGGTTCAACACCAGCTTTTGAGTCTAATACAGTAACAGCACCGTCAAGTACACGTAAAGAACGTTCTACTTCAACAGTGAAATCGACATGGCCTGGAGTATCAATGATGTTAACACGGTATCCATTCCATTGTGCAGTTGTTGCTGCTGAAGTGATTGTAATACCACGTTCTTGCTCTTGTTCCATCCAGTCCATTTGTGAAGCACCATCATGTGTTTCACCAATTTTATGAATTTTTCCAGTGTAATAAAGAACACGTTCAGTTGTTGTTGTTTTACCAGCATCAATGTGAGCCATGATTCCAATATTACGAGTTTTTTCTAACGAAAATTCACGAGCCATATTTTTCTCCTTTCAAATATTTCCTCTAAATCATATATTACCAACGGAAATGTGCAAATGCTTTATTAGCTTCAGCCATCTTATGAGTATCTTCTTTCTTTTTCACAGAAGCACCAGTTCCATTAGAGGCATCAATAATTTCATTAGCAAGACGATCAATCATGCTTTTTTCGTTTCTTAAACGAGAATAGTTAACTAACCATCTTAATCCTAATGTCATTCTTCTTTCTGGAGATACTTCAACAGGTACTTGATAGTTAGCTCCTCCAATACGTCTTACTTTTAATTCAAGTACAGGCATGATATTGTTGATTGCTTGATCAAATACTTCCATTGCAGGATTTCCAGTTTTTTCTTCAACTTTTTTAAATGCTTCATATAAGATGTTTTGAGCAACACCTTTTTTACCATCAAGCATGATATTGTTAATTAATTTTGTAACTACCTTAGAATTATAAATTGGATCAGGTAGTACATCTCTTTTTGCTACGCGTCCTCTTCTTGACATCAGTTTTTCCTCCTATCTCTTATTTTTTAGGTTTTTTAGCTCCATAACGAGAGCGTCCTTGCATACGATCTTTTACACCAGCACAGTCCATAGTACCACGAATAATATGATAACGAACCCCTGGTAAGTCCTTAACACGTCCTCCACGAATTAACACAACGCTGTGTTCCTGTAAGTTGTGCCCAATTCCTGGAATATATGCAGTTACTTCCATTCCGTTTGATAAACGAACACGGGCATATTTACGTAAAGCCGAGTTAGGTTTCTTTGGTGTCATAGTGGCAACACGAGTACAAACACCACGTTTTTGAGGTGAACTAATATTAGTTGGTTTCTTTAATAATGAGTTGTAACCTCTATTTAACGCAGGTGATTTTGATTTAGATGTTTTTTCACTACGTCCTTTTCTGACTAATTGATTAATTGTAGGCATGTTTTTCTCCTTTCCTTTCTTCTTAACACACAATTCCGGGTGTTTCATTTTTTGATGAGATAAAATGCACTCTTAGTCGAGTACCGAAAGCAATTATATACGACAAAATTTATAAAGTCAACACTTTTTACTCTTTTTATCAAAGAAAAACAAGATCTTTTTTAAGACCTTGTTTCTTTATTTTATTCTGTTGTTGAAAATTCTTCATCAATTTCAGTACTGCTTAACAAACTTTCTGATAAAGTTTCAGCTTGTAAATGTTCAGCTTCTTCTAATTCCTTTTCTTTGCGTGCTTCTTCTAACTCTCTAGCAATCGTTTCAGGTGATTTTAAAGGTCCTCTTAATCCTGTACCAGCAGGTAATAATTTACCAATAATAACATTTTCTTTAAGACCTCTTAATTCATCAACCTTACCTTTAATAGCCGCATCTGTTAAGATTTTTGTTGTTTCCTGGAATGAAGCAGCAGATAAGAATGATTCAGTTTCAAGTGAAGCTTTTGTGATCCCTAACAAGATTGGTCTTGCAACAGCAGGATGTTTTCCAGCTTTTAAGGCTTCTTTATTTAATTCAGTAAATTTTTGAACATTAATATGAGTACCAGGTAATGCTCCAGTATCTCCACCTTCAACAATTCTCATCTTCTTCAACATTTGATGAATAATAACTTCAATGTGTTTATCTGAAATTTCAATACCTTGTAAACGATAAACTTTTTGAACTTCTTTCAAGATATAATTTTCTACAGCTTTGACATCAGCAACAGCTAATAATTCTTTTGGATCAATTGATCCTTCAGTAATTTTAGAACCAATACCAACTTCATCACCTACAGAAACTCTTAATTTTGCACCATAAGGTGTTAAATAACTCTTTGTTTCAAGTAAGTTAGAAACGACAACTTCAGCTCTACCATTGTTATCAATGATATTAGAAACTTCACCATCAATTTCAGAAATAATAGATTTTGCTTTTGGATTTCTTGCTTCAAATAACTCTTGAATACGAGGTAAACCTTGAGTGATATCGGCACCACCAGCAACTCCACCCATGTGGAATGTACGCATTGTTAACTGAGTACCAGGTTCACCAATTGATTGAGCCGCCATAATACCAATAGCTTCTCCTAATTCAACTTGTTCACCAGTTGCTAGATTACGACCATAACATTTTCTACAAATTCCATTTTTCGCTTTACATCCAAAAATAGAACGAATTTCAACTTCTTTAATACCTGCATCAGTAATATTCTTAGCAATCGCTTCATCAATCATTTCGCCAGCTTTAACAAGCGTTTCACCTGTTTCAGGATGAACAATATCCTTTTGAGAATAACGTCCTACTAAACGGTCATATAATGGCACAATAACTGAATTATCTGAAGTATTGTACAATTCTGTAACAACAAATCCCTGATCTGTGCCACAATCATCTTCAGTAACAATGACTTCTTGAGCAACATCAACCAAACGTCTTGTCAAGTATCCTGAATCGGCTGTCTTTAAGGCTGTATCGGTAGATCCTTTACGAGCACCATGTGTAGAGATGAAGAATTCAGATGCAGTTAAACCTTCTCTAAATGAAGATTTGATAGGCAACTCAATTGTTTCACCTTTTGGATTAGACATCAATCCACGCATACCTACTAACTGTGTAAAGTTAGAAATATTACCACGGGCCCCTGAATCAGACATAATGAAGATTGGATTACGGTCATCAGCTTCAAATTCATCTTTAACGACAGCCTGAACCTGATCTTTAACAGATTCCCATAACTTAATAACGATATTATGTCTTTCTTCATCAGTGATTTTCCCTTTACGATATAATTTCTTGATTACTTCAAGTTTTTCATCAGCTTCATCAAATAAAACGTATTTACTTTGTGGAACCTGAATATCATAAACAGAAACTGTAATACCAGCAATTGTAGAATAATAGAATCCTTGATCCTTTAATTTATCCAACATCGCTGTTGTATCACTAATTTTTGTAGGATCAAACATTTCATTGATAATGTTTCCTAAAGCTTTTTTACCCAATGGTTTAATTAAAGGTTGTGCTTTAATATGTGCTTTAATATCAGTACCCATTGGTACGAAATATTTATCTGGTGTTGCAACTAAATTTTCTTTACTAGAATCATTGATAAATGGGAATGCCCCATCAAAAATCTGGTTAAAGATAATTTTACCAACACTTGTGATTAAATAGCTATTATTTTGTTTTTCAGTAAATGTCTTATTCTTTAAAGATTTTCCTCTAATTGCAATTCTTGTGTGTAAATGTACAGTTTTTGCATCATATGCCATTAAAACTTCATTCACATCTGCAAAAACAGTTCCTTCACCAACAGCACCTTCATCTTCTAATGTTAAGTAATAGTTACCTAACACCATGTCCTGAGAAGGTGTAACGATAGGTTTTCCATCTTTTGGTCCAAGGATATTGTGAGAACCTAACATTAACTGTCTAGCTTCTTGAATAGCTTCTTCCCCTAATGGAACGTGAACTGCCATCTGGTCACCATCAAAGTCAGCGTTGAACGCTGGACATACTAATGGATGCAAACGAATAGCACGTCCTTCAACCAATTTAGGTTCGAATGCCTGAATACCTAATCTATGCAATGTAGGCGCACGGTTTAATAAGACTGGATGTTCTTTGATGACTTCTTCAACGATTGGCCAAATCACATCATCCATCTTATCAATTAATCTTTCAGCAGCTTTGATATTTGTTGCAATCTGCTCTCTCACTAATCCACTAATCACAAATGGTTTAAATAAATTCAATGCCATTTCACGTGGAATACCACATTGATACATTTTTAAGTCTGGACCAACAGCGATAACTGAACGTCCTGAATAGTCAACACGTTTCCCAAGTAAGTTTTGACGGAAACGTCCTTGTTTTCCTTTTAACGTATGGCTTAATGATTTTAATGGTCTTCCTCCAGCACCTGTAATTGGTTTAGAACGACGTCCATTATCAATCAAAGCATCAACTGCTTCCTGTAACATACGTTTTTCATTTTGGACAATAATTGATGGTGTTCCAAGTTCTAATAATTTCTTTAAACGATTATTACGTGTAATCACACGACGATACAAATCATTCAAATCACTTGTCGCAAAACGTCCACCATCCAACTGTAACATTGGTCTTAAATCAGGTGGAATAACTGGAAGCACATCAAGAATCATCCATTCAGGCTGATTATGTGAAGTTCTGAAAGCTTCAATAGCTTCTAGTCTCTTCAATAATTTAGAACGTCTTTGTCCCTGTGCTTCTTTTAAATCTTTTGTTACTGATTCAAATTCTTCATCTAAATCAACTTTTTGAAGTAAGATTTTAATCGCTTCTGCCCCAGTTTTGGCTTCAAACTGATGACCAAATTTTTCATAACAGTTACGATAATCTCTTTCAGATAAAACTTGTTTATATTCTAAAGGTGTACTTCCTTTATCAGTGACAACATAAGAAACGAAATAAATGATTTCTTCAAGTTGTTTTGGTGACATATCAAGAATAAGCCCCATTCTTGATGGAATACCTTTTAAATACCAGATATGTGCGACTGGAGTCGCAAGTTCAATATGTCCCATACGTTCACGACGTACAGAAGATTTTGTGACTTCGACACCACAACGATCACAGATTACGCCTTTATATCTGACTTTCTTATATTTTCCACAGCTACATTCCCAATCCTTAGATGGTCCAAAGATTCTTTCACAGAATAGACCATCTTTTTCAGGTTTTTGAGAACGATAATTAATAGTTTCAGGTTTTTTAACTTCACCATAAGACCATTCACGAATTTTTTCTGGAGAAGCTAATCCAATCTGGATTGCTGAAAAGTTATTGACATCTGCCATTCATTGTTTCCTCCTATTCTTCGTTACTTTCTTCTTCATCATCAGTGAAGAGTTCATCAATTACAGAATCCAAATCATCAAATGATTCTTCATCTTCAGAGAAATCACCTTCTACCTCAGCCACTTCTTCTTCAGTGACTTCTGGTTGTTCAGGAGTTGTATCAATTGAAGTTGGGAAACGACGTTCTTCATCTTCAATCTTTCTTGCATCTATTTCTTGACCATCTTTATCTAACATACGAATATCTAAAGCTAATGCCTGTAATTCTTTTGTTAAAACTCTAAATGATTCTGGCAAACCAGGTTCAGGTAATTTTTGACCTTTTACAATGGCTTCATAAGTTTTGACACGACCAACAACATCGTCAGATTTAACCGTTAAGATTTCTCTTAATGTATAAGCTGCACCATATGCTTCAAGTGCCCAAACTTCCATTTCCCCAAATCTCTGTCCACCGTTTTGAGCCTTACCACCTAAAGGCTGTTGTGTAACTAATGAGTATGGACCTACTGATCTGGCATGTAATTTATCGTCAACCATGTGGGCTAATTTAATCATATACATAACCCCAACTGAAATATTAGAATCAAAATATTCTCCAGTCATACCAGAAATAACTGGTTGTTTTCCATCAACTGACATTCCAGCTTCTTTCATGATATTCTCAAGATCTTTTGAGTTAATACCATCAAATGCAGGAGTTGCAAAGTACATTCCTAACTCTCTAGCAGCATATCCTAAATGTAATTCCAATACCTGACCAATGTTCATACGTGATGGTACCCCTAATGGATTTAACATGATATCAAGAATTGTACCATCTTCCAAATGTGGCATATCTTCGATAGGTAAGATCTTAGAGATAACCCCTTTGTTACCATGACGTCCGGCCATTTTATCTCCTTCAGAAATCTTACGTTTTTGAACGATATACACTTTAACAACTTTATTAACACCTGGTTGTAATTCATCACCATTTTTTCTAGAGAAGATTTTAATATCATGAACAATACCAGCACCACCATGAGGAACTCTTAATGAATTATCTTTGACTTCTCTTGATTTTTCACCAAAGATTGCTAGTAATAATTTTTCTTCAGCAGATAATTCTGCCTGTCCTTTAGGTGTTACTTTACCAACTAAGATATCCCCTTCTTTCACTTCAGCACCAATCATAATGATACCTTCGCTATTCAAGTTTTTACGGGCATCTTCCCCAACGTTTGGAATATCACGCGTAATTTCTTCAGGACCTAATTTTGTATCACGACATTCAATACTATATTCTTCAATATGAATAGATGTATAAACATCTTCTTTCACTAATCTTTCAGACATGATAACAGCATCTTCGTAGTTATAACCATTCCATGTCATGAAACCAACCAATACGTTTTGTCCAAGGGCTAATTCACCTTGTTCCATAGATGGACCATCAGCTAAAATTTCCCCTTTGACAACTTTATCTCCAGCTTTTACGATTGGTCTATGATTAATGCAAGTTCCCGCATTGGAAATCGCAAATTTTGTTAAACGATACTTATGTGGACCTGTATCTTCTTCAACAATAATCTTTTTCGCATCAACATATGTGACAATACCATCTTTTTTAGCCACAACCGCAGCTCCAGAATCTCTAGCAGCCTGATATTCCATACCAGTTCCTACAAGAGGTGTGTGTGGATTTAATAATGGTACGGCCTGACGTTGCATGTTGGCACCCATCAAAGCACGAGTCGCATCGTCATTTTCTAGGAAAGGAATACATGAAGTGGCTACAGAAACGATCTGTTTTGGAGAAATATCAATAAAATCAATTTCTTCAGGCTTAGCCATAATATTTTCTCCCAAATGACGGGCAATAACTTGTTCATCCAAGATTTTTCCATTTTCATCATGTTGAACTTTTGCTTGTGCAATGACATAATTCTTTTCTTCATCGGCTGTTAAATAACGCACATCATTTTCGTCAATCACACTATGATTCACTTTACGATATGGTGTTTCAATAAATCCATATTTATTGATTTTTGCATAAGAAGCAAGTGTAGAAATTAACCCGATATTTGGACCTTCAGGTGTTTCAATTGGACAAATACGACCATAGTGAGAGGCATGAACGTCACGGACTTCATAACCAGCACGATCTCTTGATAAACCACCTGGTCCTAATGCTGATAAACGACGTTTATTTGTTAACTCGGCTAATGGATTAATCTGATCCATAAATTGAGATAACTGAGATGATGAGAAAAATTCTTTCATAGCGGCAGTTAATGGACGAATGTTAGTTAATGACTGAGGAGTGACACTATCAATTTCAGATAATGACATTCTTTCTTTAACGACTCTCTCCATTCTTGATAAACCAATTCTAAATTGATTTTGAATTAATTCACCAACAGAACGTACACGTCTATTTCCTAAATGATCAATATCATCTAATAAACCAATACGACTCATTAAGTTGACTCTATCGTCACTTGCTAAATCTAATGAATCATAAATATCAACAAGATTCAACATATATGAATAGGCAGCAATCATATCAGAAATTGTAATATATTTACAATCTAATGATAAATCTGTCCCAACAACTCTCATTTTCTTTGATTTTGTTTCATCAACATAGACTTCAAGCACTTGAATACGTCCATGTGATTTTAAGAAATCATTTGTTTTAATGTCCATTGTATGAGCTCCAGCCTGGAAAACAGGAGCTAAAAGGTCAACTTTATCTTTTGTTAATAAAGTTCCTTCTTTCATGACAACATTTCCATCTATATCTATAACATCCTGAGCTAAAACACGGTTTGTAATTCTATCTAATAAACTCAATTTTTTGCCAAGTTTAAAACGTCCTGCACGCGCAAGATCATATCTTTTTGCATCAAAAAATCTTGTATATAATAAAGTATTAGCACCTTCTAGCGTTGCAGGTTCTCCTGGTCTTAATTTATTGTAAATTTCAATTAAAGCTTCATCAGTATTGTGAGTTGTATCTTTGGCTAGAGTATTTCTAATAAACTCATGATCGCCTAACACTTCAATAATATCTTCATCACTGCTTAAACCTAAAGCACGTAATAAAATTGTACCAGGAATTTTACGTGTACGGTCAATACGTACATTTAAAATATCTTTTGCGTCATTTTCAAATTCAAGCCATGTTCCTCTTGAAGGAATCATGCTTCCTGTAAAGACTGTCTTACCACTTTTATCCATGGCATCAGCAAAATATGCACCTGGTGAACGCACTAATTGTGAAACAATAACACGTTCAGCACCATTAATGATAAAAGTACCAGCATCAGTCATTAATGGAAAATCTCCCATAAAGACTTCGTTTTCTTTAATTTCGCCAGTTCCATTATTCACTAAACGTAAAGTAGCACGAATAGGAGCAGAATAATTTGCATCTCTATCTTTAGCTTCATCTACTGAATATTTTGGCTCATCAAAACGGCAATCAACAAACTCTAAAGTTAAAGTTTCATTAAAATTGCTAATAGGATAAACATCGTTAAAAACTTCTTTGATACCTTCGTTCTTAAACCATTCATAAGAATTTGTTTGGATTTCTACTAAATTTGGTAATTCTAAAGACCCACTAATTCTTGAATAATTACGACGATTAATACGACTTTTTGCCTGAGTTACATTTTTTTCCAAGCCCGCTTCACTCCTTATCAATTATCTCTATCTCCTTATTTAAAGCACGCAAAAAACACTGCTTTTTATATATGAGTAGGCATTTTATTATACTAGCATAGAGGCCAGTTGAAGTCAATACCAAATCATAAATTTCAAAATAACTTTTGAAACAGTAAAAAAACAGTGTTATTTTACAGATTTTAAAATAAAATATCCTTTATCACGTTTTATAATTTCACAATTTCCAAAAACATCTTCCATTTTTTTCTTAGCTGAAGGAGCGCCTTGTTTTTTTTGAATAACAATAAATAATTCTCCTTGATTATTTAAATGATCATAGGCTTTTTCTAATATTTCAAAAACAATCTTTTTCCCTGCACGAATAGGCGGATTAGAAACAATAATATCAAATGTATCTTTTACATTTTCATAAACCGAGCTTTTATAAGCAATAATATCATTTTCCTGATTATGTTCAATAGACTCATTAGCCAATGCAATAGCACGTTCATTCACATCAACCATTTCAACATGTAACCATGGATAGGCTTTCTTTAAAGAAATACCTAAAGTCCCATAACCACAACCAACATCCAATAATGTTTTTTGATGAGATTGTATATTCATGCTTTCCAATAAAACACGCGAACCATAATCAATACGTTCTTTTGAAAAAACGCCACTATCACTTATAAAAACCAGATGATGTCCTCTATATTGAAAAGAAATTTGTGTTTTTTGAGATTTTAAATCAATATTATTTGTATAATAATGTGTCATCTTCTATTCTCCTAAGATAAAAAGCCCTTTGACAAGGGCTTTTTCATTCCAAGAAATTATTTAACTTCTACAGTTGCACCAGCAGCTTCTAATTGTTCTTTAATCTTAGCTCCTTCTTCTGCAGGAATATCTTTCTTAATTTCAGCTGGAACTTTGTCTACTAATCCTTTAGCATCAACTAATCCTAAACCAGTGATTTCTCTTACTGCTTTGATAACAGCAACTTTAGTAGCACCAACATCAGTTAATGTTACAGTTACGTTAGCAGGTGCAGCATCTGCAGCAGCTTCTCCACCAGCAACAACAGCTACAGGAGCAGCAGCAGTTACATCAAATTTTTCTTCGATTGCTTTTACTAAATCATTTAATTCTAAAATTGTAGCTTCTTCTAAATAAGCTAAGATATCTTCATGTGTTAATTTTGCCATTTTATTTTCCTCCGTTCATTTTTAACTATTCAGCAGCAGCTTCTTCAGCTGCATCTCCACCTTTTGCATCAGCAACAGCTTGAATAACTCTTGCCACTTTTGCAACAGGTTCTTTCATACATGCAAGTAACATTGAGTACATACCTTCACGATTAGGTAATTTTGCCACTGCCATAACTTCTTCTTTTGGTAAGAATTTACCTTCGATATAAGCAGCTTTAATTTGTAATGCTTCATGGTCTTTTGCAAAATCAGCTAAGATTCTTGCAGGAGCCACTGCATCATCTTTACCAAACGCTAAAGCATTTGGACCAACAAGGTATTCTTCTAATTCGTTCATACCTTCTTGTTCAACAGCTCTTTGAACTAATGTGTTTTTATAAACTTTAAATCCCACATTTTCAGCTCTTAAAGCTCTACGTAATTCAGTAACTTCAGCCACTGTTAATCCACGATATTCTACAACAACTGTTGATTGTGAAGCTTTTAATTGTTCACTAATTTCAGCAACAACCTGTTGTTTCGCTTCTAAGATTTCTTTTGACATTGTTACACCTCCTATTGATTTTATATATGCAACAATATATCCGTGAAAAACTCCCTCAGTAAACACGAGGGAGTTGTCAATTCTTTGACAATATCACCTCGGCAACTTCATTAAGGTTTCCCCGTTGCTGTCTACGGTATATTGATTGCGTCTTTTTGTTATGACTTCAATTACATTGAAGCAACTTTTACTGAAGGACCCATAGTTGAAGAAACAACGATGTTCTTCATATAAGTTCCTTTTGCAGAAGATGGTTTAACTCTTAATAATAAGTCGTAAACTGTTTTAAAGTTTTCTGCAAGTTTTTCATCTTCGAAAGATACTCTTCCGATTGGCATATGAACATTACCATCTTTATCAGTACGGTAAGTCACTTTACCAGCTTTTGTTTCTTGAACAGCTTTTGCTACATCCATAGTGACTGTTCCAGTTTTAGGGTTAGGCATTAATCCTTTAGGCCCTAAAATACGTCCTAATTTTCCTAATTCAGCCATCATATCAGGTGTTGCAATCATAACTTCGAAATCAAGCCATCCTTTTTGGATATCTTCAAGAATTTCTTTTCCACCTACAACATCCGCTCCAGCAGCTTTAGCTTCTTCAACTTTAGCTCCTTGAGTGACAACTAAAACTTTTTTAGTTTTTCCAGTTCCGTGTGGTAATACAACTGCACCACGTAATTGTTGATCAGCATGTCTTGTATCTAATCCTAATTTAAATACAACATCCACACTTGCATCAAAATTAACTTTACTTGTTTTCTTTACTAAAGCAACTGCTTCATCAATTGGGTAAGCTTTACCTTTTTCAATAAGAGCAGCGGCTTCTTGATATTTTTTACTTCTTTTAGCCATTTTCTTATCTCCTCTTCATTAAATTAAGCATCTAAGCCTTCAACTTTTACACCCATATTACGAGCAGTACCAGCTACGATTTTCATAGCTCCTTCTAAATCGTTAGCATTTAAATCAGGCATTTTGTATTCAGCGATTTCTTTTAATTTTTCAGCTGATAAAGTTGCAACTGTTTGTTTAGAATCAGAAGCAGCTTTCTTAATTCCACATGCCTTTTTGATCATTTCTGCAGTTGGAGCAGTTTTTAATACGAAATCAAAACTTTTATCTTCATAGATTGTCAAAACAACTGGTACAGTTTCTCCCATACGATCTTTAGTTTGATCGTTGAAAGCAGTACAGAATTTTGGCATCTGAATTCCAGCACCTGCTAAAGCTGGCCCTGGTTTTGCTCCCCCAGCAGGGAATTGAATTTTCATAACTCTTGTGACTTTTTTACTCACGCGACACACCTCCTATAAAAATTTGTCCGTGCTGTGGTACAGGACAGTCAATCCTCCCACGCATAGTAACACATATTGCGTCGTTTAATTATTATACATAATCTATTAAGGAATGCAATAGTTTTTTATTGAATAAATCAACTTTTTTATCAAAAAAAGACCATATTTCAGGTCTTTTCATTATAATTCAACTTTTTCTAACTGAACAAGCCCAATTTCCATTAAATTTTGATTACCTAAGAAATCAATCAAAACAGAAGCTTCTTCTTTTTCATGATCAATAGATTCCACTTTTCCCTGTTTTCCAGCAAATGGACCAGAAACAACACGAACTTCATCACCAACACCAAAATCAACTTCAACTTGAGATGTTTTGATACCCATACTTTTTAAAATAGGATCAATTTCTTCCTTAGGTAATGGGAATGGTTTCGCTCCACCACCAGAAGATCCAATGAACCCAGTTACTCCTGATGTATTACGAACAATATACCATGCCTCATCTGTCATGATCATTTCTACCAGCACATAACCAGGGAACATATTTTTCGTTTTATTAATTTTTTTACCATCTTTGATTTCAGTTTCTACGTGTTCAGGAATCACAATATTAAATAAACAGTCCTGTAATCCCATTGATTCAACACGTTTTTCTAAATTTTCTTTAACTTTATTTTCATGACCTGAATATGTATTCACAACATACCAGCGTCTTCCTTCATCATTCATTCCAGACATCTTAATTCAACCCCAATGCTTTTAAAATTAATGCAATAACTGCATCGCTACCATAAAAGTAAATTCCAAACAAAAAGCAAAAAAGCAAAACAACAACTGAATTATAAGCCAATTCTTTTTTTGTTAACCAATGAATATTCTTGATTTCAGCACGAATACCCTTTAGTGTACACCATTCTTTGATTTTCATGTCTACCTCCTATTTTGTTTCTTTATGGATTGTATGTTTTCCACATTTTTTACAATATTTTCTTAACTCAAGTCTTTCTACATTTAATCTTTTATTTTTAGTGACTGAATAATTACGTGATAAACACTCACTACAAACCAAGATTACTTTTTGTTTCATGTTCATCACTCCTTTACCGTTAATATAATTTAACATATTTATTTTAGCTCGTCAATGGCAACTATTTTCTTTGAATAGCGATAAACCGCATTATAGACACTTTTTACTGAAATATGAAGCTTTTTTGCAATTTCTACTTCGTCATAACCAGCCTTTTTGTAATTCATAACCATCTTTTCACGTTGTGATGTTTTGGCATCAATCTGTAAAGCATAGTAAGTGGCTGTTTCTTTAACAATCAGATGAACTTCAGGCTGATAGCGCTCATGAATATCAGCGACCAGATCTATATAGCGTGTATCTTCATCTTCACTCGTATAACTATCCAACGAAAGAATTGTCATTCCTGCACGATAACAAACATCCTTATTCACACGCATTAAACTTAAAATACGTTTGGTAATAGCAATCTTCATAAATGTCGATAAGCTTGCTTTTTGGTCATCACGATAACTATCCAGAATATCATGAAAACCCATCATAGCCATTTGAATAAAATCTTCATATTCATAACCATTTATAAAATATTTTGTAAAAGCTAATACCCATTTTGAAACTCTGCGATAATAGCGTTTATAAAGTATATCTTGAGCTTCCTCACTGCCACATCGCATTAAATAAACCAATTCATCATCATAGTTGTAGCCTTGCATGCTACCTCCTTTCTACTTTAAAGGATGACGTGAATTGTAAATCTGATAAAGTATAATCGCTGAAGCAACAGAAGCATTTAAAGACGTAACATGTCCCGTCATAGGTAAAACAACATTCATATCACAATGCTTTTTAACCAGACGTGATATACCAAATCCCTCTGAGCCAATCACAACGACAAGAGGCATATTGTAATCAATGGCACGATAGTCCTGTGATTCATCTAAGTCACAACCGACAACCCAAAAACCTTTTTCTTTTAAATCATCTAAAGTTCTTGATAAATTCGTCACTTGTGCAACTTTCACATAATCAATGGCTCCAGTAGATACTTTAGCTACGGTTGCAGATAATCCTACACTCCTATTTTTACCAATAATAACACCATCGACTTCAATAGCATCACAAGTTCTTAAAATAGCTCCTAGATTATGTGGATCTTCCAAACCATCAAGCATCAGCAACAATGGTTGTTTCCCTTGTGGAATAGCATTTAAAATTTCTTCAAGCGTATAATAACGATAATCTTGTACTGCTGCCACAATACCTTGATGAACAACAGATCCAACAAGTTGATTTAACTCATCTTTATGACGCACCATATGCACCTTCACATGTTTAGCTTTTGCAAGGGAAAGAACTTTATCATCTTTTGCATTTTTCATCAAATAAACCTCATAAACTGGTTTATTTCCCTTTAAAGATTCTATAACTGTGTTTTTTCCATAAATATATTGTGTCATATTTTTCACTCCATGCGTCTCAAATTTTTCTCATGTTTTTCTCATTTTCACAAACAAATAATTTAAATAACTCAAAAATTTCTGTTATTCTCTCTTGCTTTTTTAATAAATACAAATGTCCTATTAACGCTTCAAAACCTGTCGACTGATTATAAATAAATACTGATGTATTTTTCGGTACATGTCGACTCTTTGCATTTCTCCCTCTTTTATAAATACTTATTTCTTCTTCACTTAACCATTGTTTCAAAATAGCTTCCTGCATAAATGCTGCCTGAGCTTTGGCACTAACAAATGACTTAGAGGCCTGCTGTAATAAATCTGGCTTCATGATGCCTTTTTCAACCAATAGATATTCTCTCACATAAACCTCAAAAACACTATCACCTAAATACGCTAAAGCTAATACATTTATTAATTTTGGTTTCATTATAAAATTCCTTTATTCTGTAATTCTTGTCTTAATAAATCTGCCTGTTCAAAATTCTTTGCACTTTTTTCTTTTTGCCATTGCTGATATAAAGCAATTTCACTATCACTTAACTGTTTTGGATTATAAACAAATCCCATTGTATCTAACATACACAGCAACGTCTGATAATTCTTTGATATTTCTAAATTATCTTTTTCTTTGACTCTCATCAATTGATTCAAAACTTTCACTTGTCCTAAAATTTGTGACAATGCTAATGAAGTATTCAAATCATCACTCAATGCTTCCACCATTTGATCCACAATATTTTTATAATAATCTTTATGATCAATATGTTGAATCTGTAAATATAAAGACACTTGTTTAATAATATTTTCTACTTTTTCAACTTCTTTTTTCACATTATTCAAGACTTCATCTGTAAAATTCAATGGATTACGATAATGTGTAGAAAGCATGAGCCATTTATAAACATTGCAGCCAAGTTGTTCTAATAAATCTTTAGCCCATAAAACATTTCCTAAAGATTTTGACATTTTCTGATTATTAATATTAATCATCTGATTATGCATCCAGATCTGTGCAATCGGATGATGATGACATGCCATAGACTGTGCAATTTCATTTTCATGATGTGGGAATTTTAAATCCTGTCCACCACCATGAATATCAATGCGTCCATTTTCAAAGATATCATTAATCATAACAACACATTCTGTATGCCATCCTGGTCTTCCTTTAGACCATGGACTATCAAATTGAATTCCTTCATCTGTTTTTTTCCATAATGCAAAATCTGTTGAGCTTTCTTTTTTATCATTATCATCCACACGTTCACTTGCTCCAGCAATCAAATCTTCAATTTTAATCCCTGATAACATCCCATATTCATGAATTTTTGTAACTCTAAAATAAACGTCACCATCAACTTCATATGCATATCCCTGTTCAACAAGACCAGCAATAAAATCAATAATAGGCTGCATCGTTTCAGTTACACGTGGAGCATAAGTTGGAAACAACAAATTTAAACCTCTACGAACATCTTCATAGGCTTTAATATATTTATCTGTTAATTCTTTTTCACTGACACCTTCTTCTTTAGCAGCTTTTATGATTTTATCATCTACATCCGTAAAATTAGAAACAAATGTCACCTTATAACCTAAATATTCAAAAGTTCTTCTCAATATGTCAAACACAATCATTGGACGTGTATTACCAATATGCACATAATTGTAAACCGTTGGTCCACAAACATAAATACTGACTTCTCCCTTTTTAATTGGAACAAACTCTTCCTTTTGATTTGTGAGTGAATTAAACAGCTTCATTCCCTTTCCTCCTTAAATTAAAAAGCATATGATAAAGATTTCACTTCTATTAACCTTATCAAATGCTTTATTAACTCTTTATCTATCAATACTATAACAAATTCATATGAGTTAATCAAGATTAATGATGAACTGTCAAAGATTCTAAATACTGTAAAGCCACACCACTTTGTTCATCATATACATTTTCTGGAGCTTGATAACTATAAATATAACTTGCTTCCTCAGTAAAATATACCATTTGTACAAATTTCATACCCGAAGCCTGATAAGTCCCTGTAAACCGATAACACTCGATACCACTTGGAATAACTTCCTTATAATAATAAACATCAATGGCACCTTCTTCTTCCAATTGTCCTCCATATAATTGAGGCAATTCATTTAAAACATTATCCGTATCATCAATGATTGTTGAGTAAATATACATTTCATCATTTTTTGTAAATCGAACATCTTTTTGATTTTCATTGTTCACATTTAATTGAAAATCTTTAGGGTAATAGAAGGAAACCTGATCAGCGACTTCATAAAGAGTCCCATCTCTTTCTAAAGATATATCTGTTTTCTCTTTTTCACATGCAAAAAGAGTCACAACCAATAATAAAACCGCCAAAATTTTGATTGAGATCTTCATTTTCCTCCCTCCTTATGGAAACATTGTACTAAACTCAACTCTGAAAATCAAATAAAATTTCTTTATCAAACAAAAGAGATAGGTTTCCCTATCCCCTTTATTAATCTAACAATGAATTAAAAACTTTCAAATAGGCATCAGCACTTTTATCCCAATCAAGTTTCGCTTCCATTGCACGATGAACCAATCCTTGCCATTTTTCTTTATCCTGATAAACCTTTAACGCATAGTCAATAATGTCCATCATTTCATGTGCATTATAATTTTTAAAGCTGAATCCATCACCTGTATTTTCATACTCATTATATGGTTCCACGCTATCCTTTAATCCACCTGTTTCTCTGACAATTGGTATTGTTCCATAACGAAGTGACATCATTTGTGATAAACCACAAGGTTCAAATAATGATGGCATCAAGAACATATCACAACCAGCATAGATACGACAAGATAAACCAAAGTCATATTTAAGATTTAATGATAACTTTTGATTATGATAAGCTGCTATTCCTTTAAGTGGTTCTTCATATTTTTGATCACCAGCACCTAAAATCACAACTTGAACATCACGTTTCATCAATTCTTCCATACGATTAATAATTAAATCTAATCCCTTTTGCCAAGTCAATCTTGTGACAATACCAATTAATGGGACATCTTTATTTTCTGGCAATCCACATTCTTTTTGTAAAGCTAATTTATTAATAACTTTCTTTTCATCAACATTTGTAATGTCAAAATGTTCTACAATTTCAGGATCTGTGGCAGGATTGATTGTTTCATAATCAATACCATTTAAAATACCATACAAATCATGACGACGCATTTGTAAGATATTCTGTAATCCTTCACCAAAGCTATCTGTTAATATTTCTTTAGCATAAGTTGGTGATACAGTCGTAATAATATCACTATAATAAATAGCTGCTTTCATCATATTGAAACATCCATCATTACGGCAGTTACCATTATAATAGAGATAATTATCTAATCCAAAATGATCACTTAACAATGCAGGATCACATTTTCCCTGATATGCAATATTATGGATTGTGAAAACAATTTTAATACCTTGATAATATTCATAATATGCATATCTTTCTTTATATAATGTGGCAATCATAGCCGTTTGCCAATCATGTAAATGTAAGATGTCTGGTTTAATATCAATGTGTGATAACAATTCTAAAACTGCAAAGTCAAAAAATGCAAATCTTTCATTATCATCATCATAACCATATAAACCAGGTCTTCTAAAGTATTGTTCATTATCAATGAAATAATAAGTGACACCATCATATTCAGCTTTAAAAACACCACAATAGCATTTTCTCCAACCAACCCAGATATCATAGTTTGTCACATATTCAATTGTATCTGCCAATTTCATATCCTGATATTTAGGCAAAACAACAATACATTCATGTCCTTTTTGAACAAGTGCTTTTGGAAGTGATCCTAAAACATCTGCTAAACCACCTGATTTAATATAGGGATTCGCTTCACTTGTTGCAAATACGATTTTCATTATACAACATCCCCTTCTTTAACATAAAGTGGTTCTCCTTCACCAATAAGCTCTGTTTTCTTTTCTACACGAGCATCTTTATCAATAACTACATTTTCCAAATGAGCTCCTGCGCAAACTTTAGAACCATTTAATATAATACAATTTTTCACAACGGCATTTTTACCAATTGTAACATTTCGTGATAAAATACATCCATCAACTTCACCGTCAATGATAGCCCCATTAGCCACAAATGATTTTTTAACAATGGCATTCTTTAAATATTTTGTAGGTGGTGTATCATTTGTATTGGTAAAGATTGGCCAAGTACTCTTAAAGACTTGTGTTGAAACATCCATATCCAAGAATTCCATGCTCACTTTATAATAAGCTTCATAAGAATCAATGCATCTTGCAAATCCTTTATATTCATAAGCCATGATTTTTCTTTCATCACATAAGTAAGCAAGTGTATCTCTTAAATTAAAGAATGAACTAATCTTTTGAGCATAGCTAATTAATTTTAATAATGTCTTTTTATTAATAACATATGTTTCTAAAGAAATATTTCTCTCTTTTCTATTTCCTTTATTATTCTTGATTTCCATAACTTGTTTACCTTTTAAACGTAAGAAATCAGAACCAACAAATGTTTCATCAGCATTATCGATTTTTTGATAAACCATTGTAATTTCAGCACCAGATTTTGCATGTGCATCAACAACATCAGCATAATTCATTGTTGTAATAATATGAGCTGGTGCAATCACAACATAATCTGCTTTTGATTTTTCAAGAAAAGCAATATTTTCCACAATATTATTAATATCATGATTATACATTGAACTATTTGCATATTTTTCATTATATAAAAGTGAAACTCCTCCAGATTTAGAGTTAAAATTCCAAGAGTTTCCATTTCCTAAATGTTTAAACAATGATCTTGGTTTTTCTTTAATAAGAATACCCACTGTATCCACATTAGAATTTGACATATTTGATAAAACAAAATCAATAATTCCATAACGACCTAAAAAGCTTACTGAAGCTACTGGCCTTTTTTCTGTTAAACCTTTATATGAAACATCAGAGTGTAAATTTATATATCCAACTACTTTTGCCATCTCGTTAACCCCCTCTTATTATGCATTGTCACTGACAAGTTCCACTTCTTTAGCTTCTTTATTGATGACGTCAGTTGATTTAATGACAACACCTTCATCAACAATAGCTTTGTAGATTTCTGCACCCTCTTCTACCAATACACCTGGCATTAAGACAGAATCAACAACCTTTGCACCTTCACCGATATATACATTGTTGAATAAGACAGAACCTTCTACATCACCATTAACGATACAACCTTGAGTAACAAGTGAATGCTTAATTGATGCTTCTTCACCAATAATTTGAGGTTTACTCAATGTATCTTCAGTATAGATTTTCCAATCCTTTTTCACATTATAAAGATCTAACTCTTTATCATCTAACAAGTCCATATTGGCTTGCCATAAACTTTCCACAGTTCCAACATCTTTCCAATAACCAGAGAATTCATAAGCATATAATTTTTTCTTATCTTCTAACATCATTGGAATGATATTCATACCAAAATCATGTTTACTATTGTCATCTTTTGCATCTTCAATCAAATATTTTCTTAATTCTTTATAAGTAAAGATATAAATACCCATAGATGCCAAAGTTGATTTTGGTTTTTCAGGTTTTTCTTCAAATTCATAAATTGAACCATCTTTATTTGTATTCATAATACCAAAACGACTTGCTTCTTTTAAAGAAACATTTAAAACAGCCACTGTTAAATCAGCACCTTTTTCTTTATGTGCTGCCAACATTTCAGCATAATCCATCTTATAAATATGGTCTCCTGATAAAATCAAAACATATTCAGGATCATATTGATCTAAGAAACTGATATTCTGATAAATGGCATCAGCTGTTCCCGCATACCATGTTGCTCCAACTCCACCTCTTTCACGAGCTGGTAAAATAGCAGCTAATGAGTTATTTCCATCAAGTCCCCACTTAGTTCCAGCACCTACATATGTTCCAAGCAAGACTGATTCGTATTGTGTCAAAACTCCAACAACATCAATTCCAGAGTTCGCACAATTACTTAAAGGAAAGTCTATAATTCTATACTTTCCTCCAAAATGTACAGCAGGTTTCGCTACTTTTGCAGTTAATGCTTCAAGACGTGTTCCACGTCCTCCAGCTAAAATCATCGCAACAATTTCTTTTCCCATAATTTTTCCTCCTCAATTGTGATTATGAAAGTGCTTACCTATACCTTTATTTTATCACAATCTTTTTTAAAAAAATACTATTTCATGTCAATTTTAATTAAAAATTTTTATCAAATTTTTATCAATTTCATCCTGTTTTTAAATAATATTGAACTCATCAATATTTTTTTATTTTTAGCAACTTTTCTAAATTTTTTCATATAGTGAATAGAGGTGATTAGAATGTCTCCTAGAATCTTATACAACGATTCTGATGTTGATTTACTGGCACGCATTATGAAAGCTGAAGCATTAGGTGAAGGTGAAGAAGGTATGTTGATGGTTGGTAATGTTGTCGTAAATCGTGTCGTAGCTAACTGCGATGTTTTTAAAGATACACGCACAATTTCTGAAGTTGTTTATCAAAAAAATGCTTTTTCTGGGGTCGGACAACCATTATTCAATCAACCTGTTAACGCCAAAGAAAAAGAACTGGCTTTACGCAATATTGATGGTTATCGTATTGAACCAGCTACAAATGCCTTATGGTTTAAAAATCCTGGCAGCAATGTCTCATGCCCCCAACAATTTTATGGCGAACTCAGCGGACGTTACAAAAATCACTGTTTCTATGCACCTGGTGCTAAATTAAATTGCGACTTATAGGAGGATATATGGATACAAACAATCAAACAATCGTTCCCGGATCTCAAACTTCATCTCTACCAACTCCCATTTCTGAACAGACTTATTTAGAAAATATTTTACGTTTAAATATCGGAAAACTTGGTACTTTTTACTTCACATATACTGGCAGTGAAGACTGGCGCGATCGTGTATACAAAGGTATTATCGAAGAAGTAGGACGTGACCATTTTGTCGTACGTGACCCAAAAAATCAAAAATATTATATTTTTCAGTTTGTCTATTTCGTTTGGGCCGAATTTGATGAACCTATCAATTTTAATACACGATAGCAATCAAAACTACCCTTCAAAAGGGTAGTTTGTTCTGAGGCTATAAGCCTCGCTTACCTGCTCGCGTCTCAAGGCGCTGCTTTCACTTCGTTCAAGCTTACCGCTTTTGACTCTCGCTGTCCCTCAAAGGGACTTTTTCTCTACTTCCCTTTTGCTCCCTTCTTTTCCTTTGTTCTTTTTAATGCTTCTTGTTCTGCTTTCGAAAATGGATTTGCGTACTCTTTTACACTTAATTTGTCCATTGCCTGATCATGCATCTCCTGTTCGCATATGTATTTCGCTACTGTCTCATCATTCAATCCGACTGTGCTGACTTATACCGATAAAATAATTATGCCGATTAAATTGAAATAATCATTGTATCATCATTAGTTTTTTATTGATTTATCGGCATAAAACATTTTATTGAGTCTATCTTTTTCTTCTT
>NZ_NFHI01000034.1:0-28857 GCF_002159255.1 Massilimicrobiota sp. An80 | reverse complement strand
ATTTTCTTTTTGATTAGATTTTAAAGTCACACAATATAAATAAGTAGATATAGGATATGTCTGATTTTTAATATTTTCAGTCGTTGGCTCAACACCATCAACAGATAATATTTTCACATCTTCTTCTTGATGTAAACCTTCCAGGAAGTACCTAAACGTGTATCCAATAGCATCTTTTTCACCATTATATTGAGCAGTATCAGATATAATACCTGACATTCCAGAAATGTATTCATATTGTAAAGGCTCTTTTAATGGAATATCTCCCATAAAGTAAGTCATCATGGCTTGGCTGCCAGATCTTTCAGGTCTTTGAAAAGCGAGAATATCTTTGTTTTGTCCACCAACTTCCTGCCAGTTTGTAATATCGCCATGATAGATATCTTTAATTTGTTGCGTTGATAAATGAGAAACAGGATTATCCTCATTAACAAAGAATATAAAAGCTTCTCGACCGATAGGTGTATATTCAAATTCAACACCAGCCTCTCTAGCCTCGTCTAATTGTGACTTTGATGGTTTGGCTCCAAAGAACATATCAACTTCACCATTGATTAAACGTGTATAACCTACAGATGTATTGGTGAATGTGACAATTTTGCCATTGGTATTATAATAATTGAAGTCTTCTGTTTCACTATAGGCTTTTTCTATCTGATCAATATCTTTATAGACAGCTTTCGCAATGGCACTGTAGACAGGATAACAGGCTTCAGCCCCATCAAGAATAGGCATGTCTTTTTCATTTTCAATAGTAAAAGTACTTGGTTCTTGAAGTTCTACAAGTTGACTATCTTCAGTATATGGATAAAAAGGAGATAAGTCAGTGCTGGAATAACCATTCATATAGTCAAAGCCATGACCACCACTATATTTTCTGGCAGGTGATGTTTGGTATACATAAAAACTTGTTGTACAAAGAAGGACTAGACATAGAATTTTAACGATGTATTTCTTTATAGGAATTTGAGCTTGACTAAAAACATAAAGACTTACTAATTGAATGAACAAAAGAAGAATAGGACCAAATATCATTAACTGATAATGGGCAGTCAAGGAGCATAGAAGTAAAAATAAAGCAAAAGGAAAATAGAGTATGTAGTAATAATTCCATAACTGAGAAGAAAGATATCCTTGAGATAATAAACTGACAATGGTTAAGCAAACTAAAATGATAAGGATGATTGTTAATTGGATTTGAAATTGATGTGGATAAAGACGATTTTTTCTTTTCAGATAGTAAGTAAACAATACAACAAGGATTGCCATAATGATAAAGGCGGTCGTGGGCATAATGAAAAGACAAATGAAAGATAAAACGAAATAAAGAAGAACATAGCGAAAAATAAAGTATTTAAGATAGTCTTTCATAATGGATATCACCTCTTAAAGATATTGTACTATAAAGATGTGTATAACAAATGAAAATATATTTTTGTTTAACATAAAATTAATAAAATATTTATAAAAATGAGTCGAACAAAAATAAAAATTATGACATTCTATGAAAAGATGACATATGAAGGAGAATGATTTATGAGTGTTATAAAGAAATATTTTCATGTTTTGATTTGTTTGATATTACTGGTTATAGGGTGTTTATTTATGATGAATCGTCAAAGTCAAGATTTTTATAGTTATCTTATTCAAGATATATCAAAAAGAGATAGTCATTTTGAAACGATTGAAAAAGTAAAATATCAGGATAATTTGTATTTTATAGTTTATCAAGACGATCAAGCTCAAAGTCATTTGCTTATTTATGAAAATGTTCATAATTTATGGATGGATAACTATCAATTTTGGGGAGAGAGTTCTTCTTCCCAGGACATAGATACTTTCAATTATGCAGATTCTCATCAGGCTATGGTTGTTGTTTATGGAAAGAATAAACAAAATGCTTCTCAATATTCTTTTGTGAATAATGGGAAAGTTTATAAAAAAGAAATGAATGATTCCTATATTCTTGATATTTATATGTTAGAGGGGAGTTCATGTCATATAGCTGATTGGACTTTATATGATCAAAATCATCAAATTATACAAAATTGAAAAAATCAGCCTTGATGGGCTGATTTATTCTGTTTCAACTAAGATACAGGCAAGAATAGGTGTAATGCCTTGATCTTTCATATATTGTAATAATTGATCATCATATGTTCCTGGTTGCATCCATGCATAACGAATACCAATGCCAGACATTTCATCAATGTAATCATAGGCATATTTTGGATTGACCACAAAAACCACAACATCAATAGGATGATCAATAGCCTCTAAATGAGGATAAATATGATAATCATCTATATTTTGATAGATAGGGGATACACCATAAGTCTGATATCCCTTTTCTAATAAACGCTTAAAGATTTTATAACCGTATTTTTCTTGATTAGGAGTGACTCCTACAACTGCAAAATGATAATATTTTTCTAATATGTCTTTAGGATTCATAAGTTTTCACCTCAAAAGTATTATAGCATATGCTTCATTTTATGCGCAACAAAACTTCAAGATACCTAAAAGTTTTATCTATTAAGAATGTATGAATAATTCAATTTGATAATATGAATATTTTGTGCTAAGATGAAACAGATTAAAGGAGTGTGAGGGAAAATGTATGATGTCATTGTTGTAGGAGGAGGACATGCAGGAATTGAAGCATGTTTAGCTACGTCAAGAATAGGGAAGAAAACATTGTTAGTGACATCGAATTTTGAAAATGTCGGATCTATGCCTTGTAATACTTCTATCGGTGGACCAGCAAAAGGAATTATTGTCAGAGAGATAGATGCTTTAGGTGGTCAGATGGGGAAAACAACGGATGCGACATACTTACAAATGAAGATGTTAAATACGGCCAAAGGACCAGGAGTTCAATCATTACGTGCTCAGGCAGATAAAAAAGCTTATCCACGTTATATGCAAAATGTCTTAAAACAACAGGAAAACTTAGATATCATAGAAGCTATGGTTGAAGGGTTAATCATTGAAAATCAGACAGTTAAAGGAGTCACTTTAGCTGATGGCACAGCTTATGAGGGACAAACTGTCATTTTAACAACAGGAACTTATTTAAAAGCTGAAGTCATGGTTGGAGATCAAAAGACACCAAGTGGACCTGATCAGGAAAAGCCATCATTGTATTTATCTGATCAACTGAGAGATTTAGGCTTCCGTATTCAAAGACTGAAAACAGGAACACCTCCAAGAGTAGAAATCAACAGTGTGGATTATTCAAAAACACAATTACAGCCAGGCACTGACGAACCTCTTGCATTTAGTTATGAAACAACAACATTTGTTCCTATTGAAAAACAAACTCCTTGTTATTTAACATATACAAATGAAACAACACATCAAATTATTAAAGATAATTTATCAAGATGTAGTATGTATTCAGGGATTGTCAAAGGAATAGGACCAAGATATTGTCCTTCTATTGAAGATAAAGTTGTGAAATTTTCTGATAAACCACAACATCAGATTTTCTTAGAACCAGAATCCAAAGAAATGAATACCATTTATGTTCAAGGTTTTTCAACATCCATGCCTCATGATATTCAAGAACAAATGATACGTACGATTCCTGGATTAGAAAACTGTCAGATTTTAAAATATGCTTATGCGATAGAATATGATGCGATTGATCCATTACAATTATGGCCATCATTAGAAACAAAAGTGATTAAAAATCTTTTCACAGCAGGACAAATCAATGGAACAAGTGGTTATGAAGAAGCAGCAGCTCAAGGATTAATGGCAGGTATTAATGCTGTGAAGGCAATCAATCATGAAGAACCATTAATTTTAAAAAGAAATGAGGCTTATATTGGTGTCATGATTGATGATTTGGTTACAAAAGGAACAAAAGAACCCTATCGTATGTTAACATCACGTGCTGAATATCGTTTATTATTAAGACATGATAATGCGGATGAAAGATTAAGACAATATGGATATGATGCAGGTCTTGTTAGAGAGGGAGTTTATCAGGCTTATTTGGAAAAGATGAATCATATTCATAATGAAATAGAAAGATTAGATACTATTCGTTTTACACCAAAACATGACATTAATGAATTATTGGTTGCATTAGGTTCAACACCTTTAAAAGAAGGTATCAGTGCTAAAGGATTATTACAGAGACCAGAGATGGATTATCAGAAGTTAAAACCATATATTGAGGATGCTCATTTGACATTAGAAGAAGAAAAAAGAGTGACAATTCTTATTAAATATAAAGGATATATTGATAAGACTTTAAGACAAGTAGAAAAACAACGAAAAATGGAAGAAAAACAGATTCCTCAAGATATTGATTATGAAGATGTTTTAAATCTTTCTTTGGAAGCTAAACAAAAATTATCTGAAATTCGACCAGTTACGATTGCTCAGGCATCAAGAATTTCAGGTATCAATCCAGCCGATATTTCAGTCTTGTTAATCTATTTAAAACAACATTATTAAGAGGTATATATGAATCAGGAACAATTTATACAAGCCCTTTTAGATAAAGGTATCACTTTAACATCAAAACAACTTGAACAGTTTGAAAACTATTATCAAACATTAGTTGAATGGAATCAAAAAATGAATTTAACAGCCATTACTCAAAAAGAAGATGTTTATTTGAAACATTTCTATGATTCATTAACGATTTCATTTGATTATGCATTGTCCAATCAATCTTTATGTGATGTAGGCGCAGGAGCAGGTTTCCCTTCTATTCCTTTAAAGATTGTCTATCCAGAATTAAAAGTTACTATAGTTGATTCACTTTCAAAGCGTATTACATTTTTAAAACATTTAATCCAAGTTTTAGATTTAAAAGATATTGATGCTATAAGTGCGAGAGCTGAAGAATATGCAGTTAAACATCGTGAATCATTTGATATTGTCACAGCAAGAGCAGTCGCTAGATTAAATATTTTAGATGAATTATGCTTGCCTTTAGTGAAAGTTGATGGAGATTTTATAACTTTAAAAGGATTAAAAGCTCAAGAAGAACTACAGGAAGCTATGCAGGGTATAGAAAAATTAGGTGGAAAAGTCATGAGACAGGAAAGCTTCACATTAACAGATGAAAACGATCATCGTTGTAACATCTATATACATAAAGTGAAGAATACCCCATCCAAATACCCTAGAGATTTTAGTAGAATTAAAAAGAAACCATTATAACGCATTAGTTGATGCGTTTTTTCGTACATGATGATTTGATAAGCTTTTATATAATAAAAATCAGCTTTATATCATATAAAGCTGATTGAGAGGATATATGAACTATTTTATAGCATTATTCATATTTGTCTTATTGTATAAGATTCTATATATAGATACAACCTTCGTTTTTTTATCTACACCATAAAATACAATATAATTCCCTACTATAAAATATCTATATTGTTTCTTGAGTGGTTTTATAAAATCGTAATATTGATAAATTTCTGGATTTGTTTTTAATAGTTCTATTTTCTTTTGTCCTTCATTGACTAATTTATGAGCTGCAGGTTTATTATCAAGTTTTAATGTGATATATTTTACAATATCATTCAAATCGTCTTTAAATAATTGTAAATATTCTATTTTGTATTCATTCATTAAAGACTATCAATGAATTCATGCAAGTTATTAAATACTTCTTCATGGCTTAATCGTTTAGTATTTAATTCAGCATAAATTTCCGCTTCTTTCATTTTTAAATATATTTCATTGTTTTCAATCATTTCTTGATAAGCCTCCATACTCATGAGAACCATGTCTCCATATCCATTCTTTGTTAGATAAATAGGCTGGTTGCTTTCATGTATCTCTTTTGATATTTCAGTTAATTTCGTTCTCAAATCAGATATTGGTCTAATTGTAATATGTTCCATAATAAATCACCTCATTTATAATATATCATATTTCTATATATATTTATATATAAATATATATAGAAATATAAAATGATAGAGAAAATAGTGTTGTTTATCATGGTTATGATTTATTGATGTGATTGTTTCATTGATTTGGATAGATCGTGAGAAGAAAAGATTTAATATTTACAAATAACAACTTCATAGATGATTAATTATCTAAATATGTAAACTTTTCTTCTATTTTGACTTATAAACAATTATAATAAAAGTATAGAAATCTAAAGGGGAAAGGGGAAATCATTATGCGTTGTGATGTATGTGATACAAAAATACCACCGGGAGCAGATAGGTGTCCAAATTGTGGCTATCGTGTTAGACACAGTTCAACAGCGACTCATACGCAGGCAACATCTGCAAATTATCCAGAGCCAGAAGTTTTTAAACCAAAACGTAATAAAAAAATTTATATACCACGTAGAGAAAAATCACGTGATCGTTCTCAACGAACAAAAACATCTACTTTTAGAAAATACATTATTTTTATAGTGGCATTGATTACTGTTGTTCAGATGGCATCTGTTTTTATTGGAAATATTGTAAGTAATTATAATAGCCATAACTATACAGAAATTGAAGGAGAATCATTTCAGGAAGGTATTGATAATGGAGATGATGATGGAACAATGCAGATTGCATTGGATTATGAAAATGATTTGAAAACTTTCTTTAGTGATGAGTTGTTATTGCAAGATGTAGAGGCGGATGAAAATTATTATATTTATGGAGATAATTTAAGTGCTTCTACTAATGTATATGGATCTGATGATGTCATAAATTTAACAGCTTCTATTAGTTTTCAAAATCAGGAACCTTATCATCAATCTATAACATTATCATGGAATAATCAAGGAACGATTAGAGAAAATGACCTCAATTTAGATCAAGCACAGATAGAAAAGATTAATGAAAAGTTTAATATTGATATTTTTGGAGCTATTGAGGAATATAAATCAAAATTAAAAGTTGATGAAGATGATAATACACGTTTTGTTGTGAGTGATTATAAGGATGATGAAAGCATTTATTTGAGTGAATCTTATGGAATTGATGATGAATATTTCATTTATTTAGCTTTAGGACAGGACATTGGTGATAACTAATGTCTTTTTATTTTCTCAATGAGAAAATGTATTGAAAACAATAAAAAATAATATATAATAAGATTAAACAATAAATACTAATAAAGGAGGATGAGAATGTTTGCGAAGGAAAGACAGGATGATATTGTTGAACAGGTGAATCAATCAGGCAGTGTGAAAGTCAAAGATTTAAGTTTGAAATATCAGGTTACAGAAGATTGTATACGTAAAGATTTGGCTGTCTTAGAGAAAAAAGGATTATTAAAAAAGACATATGGTGGAGCCATGAGTATTCGTACGAATCCTCATTTGTATAGCAGTTTACAACGTAAAGATATGAATAATGAAGAACGTATAGTCATTGCTGATAAAGTCATTTCATTATTAAAAAATCAGGATACTATTTTTCTGGATATCTCAAGAACGCATGTAGAGGTCGCTAAACTGTTAAATCAGTCGACATTAACGCTTAATGTCATCACCAATATGATAGAGATTTTAGATATTTTAAGACATAATAAAAACATATCTGTTATTTTTATTGGCGGTGAACTGAATAAGGAAAGAGATGGTTTCTGGGGAGGATTATCTGTGCAGATGATTCAAAATTTTAAGATTGATAAGGCGTTTCTAGGTGTTGTAGGTGTTGATATGAATCATGGAAAGATTTCTACTTATTATGTGGAAGATGGTTTGATGAAACAGGCTGTTATGAAACAAAGTCAAATGAATTATATTGTATGTGAAGAAAGAAAACGAAGAGAAGATGGTCAATTTATCTATGGAAACTTAGAAGATTTAGATGGCATGATTGTAGCGGGTTCTTTAAATAAAGATGATCAAAAATATATCAAAGAGTATGACATAGATATCATATAGGAGGAAGCTATGGAAAAATTAATGAGTCAAAGAATTCAAATCTTAAAAGATAAAATGTTATCAGCACCACGTTATGCATCTATTGAACAGGCACGTATTATTACACGTGTTTATCAGGAAAATGAACATTTATCTATTCCTAAAAAAAGAGCCTTATCTTTAAAAGCGGCTATGGAAGAATTGGAAATAGGCTTTGAAAAAGAAGAGTTAATTGTTGGTAATCGTACAAAGGGTGTAAGATATGGTGTTGTTTTTCCAGAAAGTGGATGTTCATGGGTCAACAACGAATTTGAAACATTACCAACTCGACCACAAGATCAGTTTCATGTAAAAGAAGAAGATATTCAAGAATTTAGGGAAAAGATTTATCCTTATTGGAAAGGAAAATCAATGGAAGATGTCATTAAACATCATGGCGGTCAGGAAATTCAAAGTATTGCTAAGGTTGTAAAAATCAATCAAAAAGATCATGCTCAAGGTCATATTTGTCCTGACAGCGCATTATGGTTAAAGATGGGACCATTAGGAATCATGAATCAGGCTCAAGAAAAATTAAAGACATGTGAGGAATCACAAAAAGAGTTTTATGAATGTGTTGTTCTGGTTATGCAGGGTGCCTGTACATTTATGAAAAGATATCATGATATGATTATGGAAAATATTGATGAAGTGGAAGAACCTTATCAACAATCTTTAAGAACAGTCGCAAACAATTGTTTAAATCTCACAAAACGTCCACCTGAAACATTCCATGAAGCTGTGCAATCCTTATGGTTTTTATTCGTCCTATTGCATATGGAATCTAATGCGTCTTCTTTTTCTCCAGGAAGAATGGATCAATACTTATATCCTTATTATCAAAAAGATATAGAATCAGGAAAGATATCTATGGAAGATGCTTTAGACATCTTAGAATGTTTATGGTTAAAATTTAATCAGATCGTTTATTTACGTAATCAAAATAGTGCCAAATATTTTGCAGGATTCCCCATTGGATTTAATATTGCGATTGGGGGCGAGGATGAAAATGGTAATGACACCTATAATGAGCTTTCTTTACTTTGTTTACAGTGCCAATATGATTTAGGACTACCACAACCGAATTTATCAGTACGTTTAAATCGCAATAGTTCTCATGAGCTGATGCAAAAAGCCATTGAGGTTGTATCCAAAGGAAGTGGTATGCCACAATTCTTTAATGATGAAGCCATTGTTCATGCGTTAATGGAACTAGGTATTGAAAAGAAAGATGCTTTAAATTATGCAATCGTAGGTTGTGTAGAATTAACAACACATGGCAACAATTTAGGTTGGTCTGATGCAGCTATGTTTAATTTGAATAAAGCTTTGGAATTGACATTGAATCATGGCAAGTGTTTATTGACACATGAACAGATTGGATTGGATCTAGGAGGATTGGATACTTATCAGACATTTGAAGATTTAGAAAAAGCCTTTCAACAACAAATTGATTACTTTATAGACAAGATGATGCAATGTGAAGTCATTGTTGAAAAAGCTCATCAAGATTGTTTACCAACAGCTTTCTTATCATCAGTTATTGACGATTGTCTAGAAAATGGTTTAGATGTCACAAAAGGTGGAGCTAAATATAATCTATCTGGTATTCAAATGATTCAAATCGCAAACTTGGCAGATTCTTTGGCTGCTATGAAACAATTGGTTTATGATGATCAGGTTATTGATGCTAAGGAATTACTAGCAGCCTTACAATCAGATTTTAAAGGATATGAAATCATTCAGACAATGTTGTTAAATAAAGTGCCTAAATATGGAAATGATGTAGAATGGGTTGATCGTTTAGGAGCTAAATGGGCTGAGTATTTTAGATCAAGAATGAAAGATTATACGAATTATCGTGGTGGCCCATATCATACAGGTATGTATACAGTTTCAGCTCATGTTCCAATGGGAGAAAATGTTGGCGCTTCTCCTGATGGAAGAAATGCTTTAACGCCATTAGCTGATGGGGGTATGTCACCTGTTTATGGACGTGATTTGAAAGGTCCAACAGCAGTTTTAAAATCAGTATCACGTTTAAACAATAGTTTGACAACGAATGGTGGCTTATTGAATATGAAGTTTTTACCAGAGTTTTTTGAAACAAAAAATGGAATGAACAAGTTTGAAAACTTTTTAAGAGCTTTTGTTGATTTAAAAGTTCCACATATTCAGTTCAATGTTGTCAGACGTGAAGATCTCGAAGATGCCCAGATTCGTCCTCAACTTCATAAATCATTAACAATACGCGTGGCAGGATATACAGCTTATTTTGTAGAGTTAGCGCATAAATTACAGGATGAAATCATTGAAAGGACAACATATGACAACATCTAAAGCATTAGTGTTTGATATTAAAAGATTTGCTGTACATGATGGGGATGGTATTAGAACAACCATTTTCTTTAAAGGTTGTCCCCTTCATTGTATATGGTGTCAAAATCCCGAGGGTATATCACCACAAAGACAACCTGTTTATTTTCAAAACAATTGTATACATTGTCGCTGTTGTGAAAAGTATGCAAAAGCAGGACAAATGATTTATCAAAATGATAGACCTTATTTCAATAAAGATTATCAAGGTGATTTTGATCAATTAATTCATGTCTGTCCATCAGCTGCAATTCGTTATGACAGTCAATATTATGATGTTGATATGCTGATGAAAGAAATTGAGTCTGATCGTGTTTTTTATCGTGATAGTGGTGGAGTAACTTTTTCTGGTGGAGAACCATTTATGCAGGGAGAGTTCTTAATTGATATTTTGAAACGTTGTCACCAACAATGTATTCACAGTGCCATTGAAACAACACTTTATACGTCATTAGATTTCATTCAAAAAGCATTACCATATCTTGATCAGATTTATATTGATTTAAAAATCAATGGTGAAGATATGCATCAAAAGTATGTTGGAGGTTCATTATCAACAATCAAAAAACATATTCAATATGTCTTAGAAAGTGAACATAGACATAAAGTGATTATCAGGACACCATTGATTCCTCAAATCACTGCGACAGAACAAAATATTCAATCTATTAGTCAATTTTTATCGCATATTTATCCAGATGTCCAATATGAATTACTCAATTATAATCCCTTAGCATCTGCTAAATATGAGTGGGTTGATTTTGATTATGGGATTGATTCAAAATATAAGAAATTAACAGATGAAGAAATGGAAACATTTTATCAAATTGTTTATCAAAATGGTATCAAAAATTTAATCAAAGAATAACAGGAGGAGAAGATTATGGAATTTATTATTGATACAGTTGATTTAGAAGAAATTAAGGAAGCCGTTGCTTATATGCCTATCGTAGGTGTTACAAGTAATCCTTCTATTGTCAAGAAGACAAGCCCAGAGGATTTCTTTGCACATATGCGAGCAATCAGAGATATTATTGGAAAGGATAGAAGTCTTCATATCCAGGTGATTTCTAAGGATTGTCAAAGCATGGTCAAGGAAGCACATAGAATCCTTGAAGAAATAGACAGACAGGTCTATATCAAAGTACCCGTATCTTATGAAGGAATCAAAGCGATTAAGATGTTGAAGGAAGAAAACATTCATGTCACAGCGACAGCTGTCTATGATTTGATGCAGGCTTATATGGCACTGGCAGCAGGGGCAGACTATATTGCGCCATATGTCAATAGAATTGGGAATCTAGGAGCAGATCCAATGGAGCTCATCAATGAATTATCAAATCGTATTGTCATGGATGGATATGATACAAAGATAGTCGCAGCATCATTCAAGGGAGTGCAACAGATTAGAGATGCCTTCAATTATGGAGCGCAGGCGATTACAGCACCAGTAGAGATCTTGAAACAGATTTTCAAGAATCCAAGCATAGAAAAAGCAGTAGATGATTTCAATGCCGACTGGTATAGCATGTATGGTGAAGGCAAAGGAATATGTGATTTATAAGACGAGGAAACTCGTCTTTTATGTTATAATGAAACTAAGGATGTGGAATGATGGATAAGTATTTATATATCAAACAGTTATTTGAAAATATGCAAGATCAAAATCAAGCTTTATCTATGGCCCAATATATGAAAAATCAGTTTGTTTTCTACGGAATACCAACCCCTCAAAGAAGAAAGCTTTATAAAGATTTTTTGAAACAGGAAAAGAAACACAAACAAATTGATTGGGATTTTTTAGATTTATGTTATCAAGATTCCCATAGAGAATTTCAATATTTTGTCTGTGATTATTTAAAGATGTTTCAAAATCAATTGGTTTATGAAGATATTCAGCATATGAAAGTTTATATAAAAGATAAACAATGGTGGGATTCTATTGATAATTTTGATACGATTATTGGTCAAATTGGATTAACAGACCAACGTGTTGATGATTTAATGCTGGAATGGTCATTAGATGATGACTTTTGGCTAAGAAGATTAGCTATTGATCATCAGTTAGGACGAAAAGAAAAAACAAATACCATCTTGTTAGAAAAGATTCTTGTGAATAATTTGAATAGTCATGAGTTTTTTATCAACAAAGCGATAGGCTGGATATTAAGAGATTATTCTAAAACAAATCCACAATGGGTTCGTGATTTTATTCAACAATATCATGAAAAAATGGCTAAACTTTCCATTAAAGAAGGCAGTAAGTATATATGATAGAATCTGATAAAGATTATTTTTTGAAGAAAATCAATAAAGAAAGGAAGTATTGAAAATGATAATGATAGGTGTTCTAGGCATTGTTTTATGTATGATTATTTTATATGTCATAGTAAGTCAAAATCGTTATTTTCAATGTCAACATTGTCATCGAATATGGAAACCTCACTTTTTTCAGGTTATAGGCAATGTGAATCGTCAGGTTCAAGATTATCATGTTCAATGTCCTTATTGTCATACGATTCAAAATATCAAGCTTTCAAAAAAGAAATAAGTTGTGTTAGAATAAAAAGTAAGAAAAGAGGTTAGGCGTATGAAGGAAATCATTTTAGGAAGTACAGGTATTCAAGTTGTACAAAATGGGTTTGGAGCATTACCCGTTCAAAGAGTTTCTAAAGAAGAAGGGGTCACTATTATAAGAAAAGCCTATGATGGAGGAATGCGTTTTTTTGACACAGCGAGAGCTTATAGCGACAGTGAAGAAAAGTTAGGAGAAGCATTACATATTTATCCGCGTAGTAGCTATTATATTGCAACAAAGACAATGGCAACAACACCTGAGGAATTCTGGAAGCAATTGGACACATCATTATCGTTATTGAAAACAGATTATGTGGATATTTATCAGTTTCATTGTGCTTCACAAGTTTATGCACCAAATGATGGAACAGGTATGTATGAATGTATGTTAGAAGCTAAAAAACAAGGGAAAATCAGACATATTGGAATCACTGCTCATCAGTTACAAGTTGCATTAGATGCTGTTGATTCTCATCTCTATGAAACAATTCAATTCCCTTTTAGTTATTTATCATCTCAAAAAGAAATAGAACTGGTTCAAAAGAGTCAAGAAGCCAATATGGGATTCATTGCGATGAAAGGGTTAGCTGGAGGATTAATTAATCAGTCACGTCCAGCAATGGCTTATATGAGTCAATTTGATAATGTTTTACCTATTTGGGGAATTCAAAAAGAAAGTGAATTAGATGAATGGTTATCCTATATGCAGGATACACCGGTTCTTGATGATGAAATGAAGGCATTTATAGAAAAAGAAAAAATAGAATTATCAGGTGATTTCTGTCGAGGATGTGGATATTGTATGCCATGTCCAGCAGGTATTATGATTAATCAATGTGCCCGTATGTCATTGATGTTAAGAAGAGCACCATCACAAAACTGGTTGACTGAAGATATGCAGGCAGAAATGAAAAAGATTGAAGGTTGTTTGCATTGTGGTCAATGTTCAAGGCGATGTCCTTATGAATTAGATACTCCAGCACTGCTTCAAAAGAATTATGAAGATTATCAGAAAGTCTTATCTGGTGAAGTGAAAGTTCAATAACAGCATGATTTCATGCTGTTATTTTTTTGAAACATGTTATAATAAAAATAATAGTGGAAAAGGAGAGACAATATGAGCAAGATTATATTTTTAGATGTTGATGGAACATTAATTGATTATGAGGCTAAATTACCAGCTTCAGCTGCTCAGGCAGTGAATCAGGCACGTGCAAATGGACATAAAGTTTATATTTGTACAGGTTGTTCAAAAGCTGAAATTGAACAGAGAAACCTTTGTGAATTAGATGGTATGATTGGTGGGAATGGAGCTTATGTAGAAGATCATGGACATGTTGTGATGCATCAGGGATTATCAAAGGAAGATGTCAAACATATTGTAGACTGGTGTAATGAAAGACATTTAGGATTTTATTTAGAAGCCAATAGTGGTATGTATTGTAATGATTATATGTTGGAACAGGGACCAGAAACAATGGTGAAATATGCACAGGGTAAAGGTGCGGATTTAACGAAAGCTAAAGAATCTTCAAAGAAGTTTATGGATGGTTTTATTCATTTGCAGGGAGAAGATTTATATCGAGATGATGTGAATAAAATTAGTTTTATTTTAAGTCGTTATCAAGATCATTTAGATTCTCAAAAAGAATTTCCTCATTTGATTGCGAATACATGGGGAGGTAAGGGAGAAGTGGCCTTGTATGGTGATTTAGGTCCAACTGGTATTACAAAAAGACATGCTATTGAAGTTTTATTGGATTATTTAGGTGTTGACCAAAAAGATACGATTTCTTTTGGAGATGCTAAAATTGATTTATCTATGTTTGAATGTTGTGATTATAATGTGGCTATGGGAAATGGTGGCGAAGAAATTAAAGCTGCTGCTGATTATATTACAACAGATGTTAATGATGATGGGTTATATAATGCTTTTTGTTATTTAAAATTAATTGATTAGGGATTGATGTTAAAATTATCAACAGAGACTCTTTATAAAGAGGCCTGTTGATAATTGTTTTTTTGTGTTATTGATTTCTTTTGTTTTTTGAATAAAAATGCTATAATAAGGAACGGATTATAAGGAGAGGATTTTGTGAAAGAACCGAAATATAAATTTATAGATATACATAAAATTGAAGCTAATGGGCATCAGCCAAGAACACATTTTGAAAATGAAAAAATTCAGGAATTAGCTGTATCTATTCAACAAAATGGATTATTACAACCTATTGTGGTCAGACCTTATCATGGGAAGTATCAGATTGTTGTTGGGGAAAGACGTTATCGTGCATGTCTTTTGGCAGGTATAGAAGAAGTTCCATGTCTTGTTCAAAATTATGATGAACAACAGACTGCCACAGCTGCAATTGTTGAGAATATTCAACGAGAGAATTTATCAGCCATTGAAGAAGCATTAGCATATCAACAAATCTTAGATACACAAAATATAACACAGGAAGAATTAGCTCAAAAAGTTGGTAAAAAGCAATCAACTATTGCAAATAAGTTAAGGTTATTACAACTTCCGATGACTGTTCAAGAAGCAGTACGAAGAAAAGATATCACAGAAAGACATGCCAGAGCTTTATTAAAGTTAGATACAACAGCAAAACAAAATAATATGTTAAGAGAAATTATGGATAAGGGTTTAAATGTTGAACAGACAGAAGAAAAAATCAAAAAGAAAGTTGAACCCAAAAAGCCAAAACCTAAAACAAAAAGTATTTCACAAAATTTAAAAATTGCTATAAATACATTAGATCAGGCTGCCATGATGGTACAGCAGGCAGGAGTGGAAACAACAGTAGATATTTCTGAAACAGATGAAGAAGTTGTTTATGTGATTAAGATGAAAAAATAATGAGATGTATTGATATATATTATGTCTTGTGATAGAATGCATAGCAGATATATGATTGTTTGCCGCCGGGTAAATTTTAAGCATTGGTTTCGTATCGATAGGCCATTGAAGATACGACAATCAGTGCTTTTCTTTTGTAAAGATAGAAAAGGTGACAAAAGTCAATAAAATGTTTAATATATCTATTCAATTGATAAAATGAAAGGATAAAGAAAACATGAAGAAATTAGAGAGTTTACAGGAATTTTTTAGGTATACATCTTTAAATGTGTTAGGTATGATTGGTTTATCGTGCTATATTTTAGCAGACACATTTTTTGTTTCTAAAGGACTTGGTACAGATGGATTGACAGCTTTAAATTTGGCTATTCCTATTTATAGTTTTATTCATGGAAGTGGCTTGATGATTGGTATGGGTGGTGGAACAAAATATTCCATATTAAAAAGCCAGGAACATCATCAAGATGCAAACAAGACATTCACTCATGCTGTTTTATTAGCTATATGTTTTGCGATTATTTTTGTTTTGATAGGTTTCTTATTTTCTGGAACAATTATTTCGTTATTTGTTGAGCAGGGGAATGTTTTTGATATGTCAAAAACATATTTACAAGTGATATTATTGTTTGCGCCAGCTTTTTTAATGAATAATGTTTTTCTTTGTTTTGTACGTAATGATGGGGCACCACAGCTTTCCATGGCTGCAATGCTAGGAGGAAGTTTTTCTAATATTGTTTTAGATTATATCTTTATTTTTCCTTGTCAAATGGGCATTTTTGGAGCTGTCTTTGCGACAGGATTAGCTCCTATTATCAGCATGTGCATTTTATCACCACATTTTTTCAAAAAGAAAAATCAATTTCATTTTATAAAAAGTACAATTTCATTAAAAACAATCACTGGTATTTTCTCAAGTGGTGTACCCTCTTTGGTTACAGAAGTTTCTTCTGGAATTGTCATGATTGTTTTTAATACCATTATTTTAAATCTTGAAGGGAATGTGGGTGTTGCTGCATATGGTGTTATTGCTAATTTATCATTAGTTGTCATGGCTATATATACTGGGATTGCTCAAGGTATACAGCCATTAATGAGTCGAGATTATGGCTTGAATCATTTAGATAACATTTATAGAGTATTGAAATATGCATTATTAACTATGTTAATAATTTCAGCTGTTATTTATACAACTGTTTTCTTTGGTGCATCTTCCATCACACAAATATTTAATAGTGAGAATAATGCAATGTTGCAGATAATTGCAGCACAAGGGTTGAAGTTATATTTCATTGCTTGTCCATTTGCTGGATTTAATATTATTTTATCAATGTATTTTACTTCTGTTGAACATCCTTTGCCTGCACATATTATTTCTTTATTAAGGGGATTTATCATTATCATTCCAATGGCTTTTCTCCTCTCCGCTATAGCAAAGATGAATGGTGTCTGGAGTGCATTTCCAGTGACTGAACTCATTGTGGCTGTTGTTGGACTGGGATGCTTTGAATGGTTAAAACATCATCATTATAGTGAATAAATAAAACACTATGTTTGAATAAACCTGATTGCTTGGTTAACAAACATAGTGTTTTTTATAATGAATCAAAGTGATATGCAGAGTCTATTCAAAAGCTACACAAACAGGTTCAGGTATTTCAATTGAAGAGTCACTTAAAACAAGTTCTTCTGTATCTTCATTGAATGTCATCACCTGTAACAGATTGCTGCCTTGACAAGCAATAATTAAATAACGATCATCAACAATTTGGAAATCTCGAGGATCTTTTTTTGTATGAACCATATAGAGTAAAGAAATTTTACCACTTTCTTTATTGACGCGGTACATAGCTATACTGTCATGCCCTCTATTTGATACAAAAAGATGATTTCCACTATGACTTAAGCGAATAGCAGCAGCACTTGAAAAACCTTTAAAATGTCTTGGTATACAGTGAATAGCCTGTATTAATTGGAAATGGCCCTGATAATATTTAAAGACCATAATATTATTAGCAATCTCATTGACAAGATAGGCAAAACGACCATCATGAGAAAAAATCATATGACGTGGACCAGAACCAGGAACAATATTTAAAGTATAATGAGGATCTTCTAATAAAACACCTTGAGAGTAACGATACATAACGACTTTATCAGCACCTAAATCAACAGAATAAACAAATTCCTGATCAGGAGTGATGCCAACATAATGCGCATGTGGACCTGTTTGGCGTTTTAAAAGATCGGGACCTAAACCGACATGATGAACTGCACAAATTTTTTGAGTAATAATACTATTTTCTAATTGGTAAGAAGCAGTTGCGCCAACATGATAATTTGCCGCAAAAAGATAGCGATTATTTTGATCAACGCATAAATGTGTATAAGAACGACCGCTGGAATGATAATTATTATTTAAAATCAGTTCATCTTTATAGATTGAAAAACTTCCTAATCCCCCTCCATAACTATGAGAATTGGCATTTTTATAAGCGACATATAAAGTGTGATCATTACATATCATATAAGAAGGGTAGTCTTGAGTTTCGATTTGTTGAATACGTTTCATTTCTAATGTTTTTTCATCAAATTTCATGATATAAATACCTTTATCATGATGTTTTCCATAACTTGATACATAAAAGATTTTCATGTTAAAGCTCCTTTCGCTATATAAAATATTTTATCATAATATTTTATGAAATGAATAAAAAAAGGTATAAAAACATAGAAATAATAAAAAGAAAATTATAAAATTCTTTCATAATACACAAAAGTGTAATACAATAGATACTATATTGAAGGAGGAAGCGAATATGGAAGAGAAGTTAATGTTAAGTTTATTACAAAAAAATGCGAGGATGAAGATTACTGATTTAGCGGCCGCCTTAGATGAATCTAAAGATAATGTCATTCAAAAATTAACGGAATTAGAACAGAAGAAAGTGATCTGTGGTTATCATACAATTGTCAACTGGGATTTAACAAATACAGAAATTGTAACAGCATTGATTCAAGTCAATGCAAGTCCAGAAAGAGAATATGGCTATGATCGTATTGCGAGTCATATTTATAAATTTGATGAAGTTGATACAATGTATTTATTGAGTGGAAGTTTTGAATTTGTATGTATTGTTAAAGGAAAGACAATGCAGGAAGTTGCTCATTTTGTGGCTAGTAAACTGGCATGTGTAGATGGAGTGACAGGAACATCAACTTATTTTGTATTAAAACAATATAAAAATAATGGTGTTGTTTTAATTGAAGATGAAGATGGAAAAAATGATAGATTGGTGGTGACTCCATAATGGATTATAATGATATTTTAAGTGATAGAGTCAAAACAATTAAACCAAGTGGAATTAGAAAATTCTTTGATTTAGCTTCACAAATGGAAGATGTCATATCTTTAGGAGTTGGTGAACCAGATTTTACAACACCTTGGGCTATTCGAGAAGCTGCGATTTATTCCATTGAAAAAGGAAGAACATTTTATACAGCCAATCAGGGATTACAGGAATTAAGAGAAGAAATCTGTCGATATTATCGTGATCGTTTTCATGTGGATTATAATGCCAAAGAGAACTGTATTGTGACTGTTGGGGGATCAGAGGGTATTGATATTGCGATTCGTGCTATATTAAATCCTGGAGAAGAAATGATTGTTTTGGATCCTGGATATGTAGCCTATACACCTGGTGTTGAGCTTGCAGGAGGGGTTCCTGTCACAATTAATTTACGTCAGGAAGATGAGTTTAAATTAACACCAGAGCTTTTAAAAGCTGCGATTACACCCAAAACAAAAGCATTATTGATTAATTATCCATCAAATCCAACAGGTGGATTTATGACAAAGAGTGATTATGAAAAGATTGTTCCTATTATTAAGGAATCAGGTCTTATCGTGATTTCTGATGAAATTTATGCAGAATTGAGTTATGAAGAAGAATTTTGTTCAATTGCTTCATTTGATGAAATCAAAGATCAGGTGATTGTTGTGAGTGGTTTTTCTAAAGCCTTTGCGATGACAGGATGGCGTTTAGGTTATGTTCTCGCTCATTCTGTATTTACAAAAGCTATGAATAAAATTCATCAATATATTATCATGTCTGCGCCTTCAGCTGCCCAATATGGAGCTATTGAAGGATTAAGACATTGTTATGATGAAGTCTTGAAAATGCGAGATTCTTATAAGGCTAGACGAAACTTTTTAGTGAAAACATTTAATGATATGGGACTGGAAACATTTAAACCTCAAGGCGCTTTCTATGTTTTTCCATGTATTCGTTCAACTGGACTCACATCTGATGAATTCTGTGAAAAACTGTTAGAAGATCAAAAAGTAGCTTGTGTTCCAGGAACTGCTTTTGGACCAGCAGGAGAAGGATTTATTCGTGTTTCTTATGCTTATAGTCTTGAAGAATTAAAGATTGCAACTCAAAAAATAAAAATCTTTGTAGAGAAATGTAAGGCAACACATGATTAGAGTCTTATTATGCTGTGGTGGTGGCTTTTCATCAAGTTATGTCGCTGAAAGAATGAAAAAGGAGATTATTGCCAAGAACTTATCGAATCAACTTGAAATGGAGTTTTCTCCTTTTTCTCTTGTTTTAGAAAAGATAGATAACTTTGATATTATTATTTGTTGTCCACACCTTAATATTTATGTGAAACAGTTACTTGAAAAGACTGATGTTCAAGTCCCTATTTATATTTTACCACCAAGAATGTATGGAAATATGGAGATTGAAGAAATCTATCAGGATGTTATAGATTTACTGGAGATTTATCAGCAGACACATATGAATCCTGTTCATTTTCCTGGTGAGGAAAATGTATTAAAAATAACAAGACAAAAAGCCTATAAACATGTTTATCAAAAGTAAGAACGTTGATTCTTGCTTTTTTTATAATGAAAATCGTTATAAAATAGAGTTATGAGAATAAAAAAAGAAGAAATACCAGAAAAGAGGTCAAAGAGATGTGGATTTTATATGCATTTGGTTCAGCATTTTTTGCAGGAATAACGGCTGTTTTAGCAAAATGTGGTATACATGATACAAATTCACATGTAGCGACAGCTCTCAGAACAATTGTTGTTTTGATTTTTTCATGGATTATGGTTTTTATTGTTGGTTCTTTTCATGAAATAGCGAACTTATCTTATCAGACAATACTTTTTTTGGTGTTATCAGGTCTTTCGACAGGTGCATCCTGGTTATGTTATTTTAGAGCTTTACAATTAGGAAATATTAATAAAGTGGCTGCAATAGATAAGACAAGTGTTGTTCTCACCGTGATTTTAAGTTTTATCTTATTTCATGAAACAGTCAATATTTATAAAATTATCGGGATGATCTTGATGATGACGGGAACTTTTTTGATGTTGGAGAAAAAGGAAACAAATCAAAAAGAAGACAATTATTGGTTGATCTATGCTGTGTTATCAGTTGTCTTTGCCAGTTTAACAACCATCTTAGGAAAGGTAGGAATCAGTCATATTGAAAGCAATTTAGGAACTGCCATTCGTACAAGTGTTGTCTTGGTGATGGCATGGGTTGTTGTGGTTGCAACAAATGCGCAAAGTAGCGTTAAAGAAGTTCCCAAGCATGAATTGATTTATATTTTTTTATCAGGTATAGCGACTGGAGCTTCATGGTTATGTTTTTATAGAGCATTACAGATTGGATCAGCCAGTCTTGTCACGCCGATTGATAAATTGAGTATTTTAGTCACGGTGCTTTTCTCTTATATTGTTTTTCATGAAAAACTGAATTTAAAATCTTTTATTGGATTAATGATGATTGTGGCAGGAACGCTTATTATGTTACTTTAATCACAAAAAACAGGATGCACTAGGCATCCTGCTTTTGTTCAACTTTATGTTCTTCTCTTTTTAACATCTCTTCATAACTGAACATACAGCCACAATAATTTTGACGATACATTCCATATTCTTTAGTCATTTGTGTTGATTTTAAATAACCATTATTTTTCTTAAAATCAGCATATAAGAATTTGGGTGATTCACTTTGCCATTGATCTCCAATCTCATTAATCCATTGACTATTTTTATGTGGTGATACACTTAAAACAGTTGTCCAATAATCATAATGATTGATTTTTGCATAATCAAATGTTCTACGCATTCTCAAGCTATAACAAAGACGACATCTTACACTTCCTTCTGGATAATCTTTTAAAGGATAAAGATGAGAAATCCATTCACTATTATTATAAGGATCTTCAATGACTTGAATGTTTTGATTGAAATCATGATTAAATCTTTCAATAAAAGATAATAATTCATGGAAACGTCTTTGATATTCATCAGATGGATAAATGTTGGAATTGGAATAATAGATTGTGATTTCAAAATGTTCGCATAATTCTTTAATCACATTGCTAGAACATGGTCCACAACAGACATGAAGTAATAATGTTGGTTTCTGATTGCCAATTTTTTGAAGTTCTTCCTGTAATTTAAGATCATAATTGATTTTCATTATTGAATAAACATACAATCACCAAATGAGAAGAAACGATATTTTTCTTCCACAGCATGATGATAAGCTTTCATAATATAATCTTTATCAGCAAATGCACTGACAAGCATCACTAATGTTGATTTAGGAAGATGGAAATTGGTAATCAAAGCATCAATAGCTTCAAACTGATAACCTGGATAAATAAAGATATCAGTACTTTCCTGTGTAGCTTGAAATTTTCCATATTTTTTAAAGTTGGCTTCAAGTGTTCTTGTTGAAGTTGTTCCAACACTGATAATGCGTTGTCCATTGGCTTTGGCTTGATTAAGCTTTTGAGCAGTGTCTTCATCAATCATATAAAATTCACTATGCATATGATGTTCTAATACATCATCAACTTTCACTGGTCTAAAAGTTCCTAGACCTACATGTAAAGTGACATCTAGGATTTCAACACCTTTGTCTTGAACTTTCTTTAAAATATCTTCAGTAAAATGTAAACCAGCGGTAGGTGCAGCGGCACTACCTTCGACTTTGGCATAAACAGTCTGATAACGATGAGGATCATCAAGCTTTTCCTTGATATAAGGAGGAAGTGGCATTGTGCCAAGATGATCTAAAACTTCATAGAAAATACCTTCATACATCATTTGAAAATGACGAATACCTTCTTCTCCAATATGCACACATTTGGCTTTTAAAGAACCATCTCCAAAAGTAATGACAGTATCCATTTTCACAATACGTGCATTTCCCACAAGACATTCCCATACATCTTCACCTAAATCTTTAAGAAGCAAGACTTCAACATGACCACCAGTTTCTTCTTTTATTCCATAAAGTCTGGCAGGAATGACTTTTGTATTGTTTCTGACTAAAATATCTCCAGCATGTAGATAGTCTAAAATATCATAAAAATGCTTGTCTTCAATCGTTTTTGTTTTTCTATCTAAGACCATTAAACGTGAAGTATCTCTTTTTTGTAGAGGAGTTTGCGCAATCAATTCCTCTGGTAAATCATAATCAAATTCACTAATTTTCATTTAAAACGCCCTTTCATAAACATCTCTACCATAACTATTTAAAAATTCTTCTTTAAAATCTAATAAACGATCTTCCTGAATGGCTTTTCTTATATCTTCACTTAATTGAAGCAAGAAAGCAACATTATGAATAGATAATAAACTTTTTCCAAATAATTCATCACATTTATGTAAATGTCTTAAATAAGCACGTGTATAGTTTTGACATGTATAACAATGACATTTCTCATCAATAGGCGTAAAGTCATATTTATACTTTTCATTATTGATATTCATACGTCCATGATGTGTCATTAACGCTCCATGTCTTGCGACTCTTGTTGGTAAAACACAGTCAAACATATCAATACCACGAATAGCCCCTTCAATTAAATCAATAGGATTCCCAACACCCATTAAGTAACGTGGTTTATCCTGAGGGAGCCATTTCACTGCATCATCAATCATTTTATACATGACATCCTTAGGTTCACCAACACTTGTTCCTCCTATAGAATAGCCAGGGAAATCCATTTTCACTAATTCTTTAGCTGACAGTTCTCTTAAATCCTCAAATTCTCCACCTTGTACAATCCCAAATAAAGCCTGATCTTTTCTTTTATGAGCATCTTTACCACGTTTTGCCCAACGCAGAGTTCTTTCCACACTTTTTTTCATATATTCATGTGTTGAAGGATATGGAGCACATTCATCAAAGCTCATGATAATATCAGCTCCTAAATCATTTTGAATTTGAATAGATTTTTCAGGAGATAAAAATAATTTCTTTCCATCAACAATACTTTTAAAAGTCACGCCTTCTTCTTCAATCTTTCTTGTCTTTCCTAAAGAGAAGACTTGAAAACCACCACTATCAGTTAAAATAGGACCATCATAATTCATAAATTGATGTAATCCGCCAGCCATTTTAACAACATCTTCACCAGGTCTTAACCATAAATGATAAGTGTTTGCTAAAATGACTTGAGAATGCATTTCTTTTAATTGTTCTGGAGAAATACCTTTCACTGTAGCAAGTGTTCCTACTGGCATAAACATAGGTGTTTCAACATCGCCATGTGGTGTATGTAAAATCCCATATCTTGCACCAGATTGTTTACAAACATGTTTTAATTCATACCAAAAACCTTCCATTTTTTCACCTCTTTTTTAGCATACTCATTATACATGAAAGGATGTATAAGTTCAAATTTTATTGATTGAAATTCTATGAAAAAGAAAAGAGTATGTTAAAATAAAGATAAGGGATGTGACTGTTATGGAGTATGTTTGGATAGTGGTATTGTTGTTATTGGGGATTGCTATGGTAGGAAGACCTGATCTGTTATGGAAAATAGAACATTTCTGGGATGTGAAGAATGGAGAACCTTCAGAGTTGTATATCGCTTTGATGCGTGTTATGGGAACGTTTTGTATTATTGGTTCTATTATATTTTTAATTGCTCTTTTTATTTAAAATCATTCGATCATCTATATGTCAATATAATATGACGAAATCTAGATTTAGTATAAATGGTTCATGAGATATATGTATTGAATTTATGATAGTTTTACAAAAGAAAAGGATAGTATCAGAAGTTTAGAAAACTGAAAATATGAAGCTTTATGAACTCAATAATATAGTCAATATTGATTTGGAAAGTAGCCATAAATAGGTGGCTTTTTGTTTATGATCAGCTTTGTTGGTATTTTGGATTACCATTACACATAAAAGGGTGTATAAGTTTAAATTTTATCAATATTCATCCATAAACATATCAATAAAAAGTAATATTTTCATATTGTTTGTTATCATATACATAAAATGATTCATATTATGTTTATCAATTTCAGATATAGTTTATAAAGTGTAAGTTTAAATGTTAAAAAAGATAGAGTTGTATTTTTTATAATATTATCAAATAAAGGGTTGAGAAAATATGGATATACAAATATATAAGAAGAAGTATTGCATAGTTATAGGTGTTATTTTACTTGTTTTAATGGGGATAGGTTCTATTTGGGATTATCAGATTTCACAGTTTTTTTATAATTCGTCTAATATTTTTGGTGTTTTCTTGGCTGGATATGGTCAAATACCTGCCTTGTTATGTATGGCTGCAATTGGAACATTATTATTACGTATGATAGATAAGGATAAGCAAATAAAGACGATGCTATATTGTTGTTTGTCACTACTTTTTAATTTTATTGCTGTTATAGGGATCACAATAGGAGCTTTATTATATATTTCTAGAATGACAACATTATTAAGCTTAGTGATAGCTATTGGCATTGTAGGAATTGTTGATGTATTGATTTATCGACTTAGTAGCCATGCATCTCAGGATACAATAAAAAAGATAGTGATTTTTATTTTATTAATAGTTTTAATTGAAGTTTTTGTTGTTAATATTGTGAAAATGACATGGGAACGCCCCCGTATGCGAATGATTAGTAGTCGTCATGATGTCAGTTTTCAGCCTTGGTGGGTTATAGGAAATACAATGAAAGATCAGCTGATGGCTTTAGGTGTAGCAGGTGAAGAATTTAAATCCTTTCCATCTGGACATACAGCGAATGCGGCTTGTGCGATGTTGTTATGTGTATTGCCTTTGCTTAATAGAAAATTAAAAGGAAAAGAAAATTTATTATTTTTTATAGGGGTTTGCTTTACTTTTTTGGTTGCATTATCAAGAATCATTATGGGAGCTCATTTTTTAACAGATGTTGTGACTGGAATGGCAATAAGTCTTGTGATACAAATGATTATGGCTCGAGTCATATTCAAAAATTATAGCAAGGATAAGGTTGATTGTAATGGTGACATAGGAATAAGATATAAATAAAAAAGAGGATTTTCAATTCATCCTCTAATCAAAAGTGACATATTCATTTTTTAATGGTGGAATGACTTTTAAGTCATCCACTTTTAATAAACAGAAATTTCCGTTGATATCTGGATCATACTGGACATCAATTGTACCAGTGACTTCAACCCATTCATTAGGAATCAGTTGTTTAGCCGCAGGGTGTTCACAGACCATACCAATTAAAGACGTATCTTCTTCACAACAAACCATAGCTAAACGTCCTAATACAAAGCCATCTTCTAATTGCTTATCACGACCAATGAATTTTCCTCTGAGAGTGACTTTCTTATGATTATATTTATCGGGATGATCTAAGGCATCCATGCAGAAAAGACCAAAATCATGGTCTAAAACATTGATATAATCCTGTTGAATATCAAATGGTAATTCATCATCTTCTAGAGTGTTGACAGTGCCATCTTCTTTTTCATAAATGATCTGACATGTAGAATTAATGGCTTTAATATTATTTCTTAAGAATGATTTTTTAATAGAATCATCAATTCTATTAAAAATCAATAAATCACTATGAACAACATGTTGATATAATAAAGAACGCATGTTTTGAATATACAAAGCAAAAGTCTTGGCGTTGATAGTTGTTAAAACTTGGACAACGTCCCATCCTTCAGGTTTTTCACATTCAATAAGATGATCAACATTAAACATTCCATTCACTTCCATGAGGACTTGAGTTGGATGATATTTGTTTTCAAGTTCGGTTAAAAATTCAAGATTGAATTCATCTTCTTTATGAATATAAACCAAATCACAATTGAATGATTCAATATCTTCCTGATTATATTCTTTTTCACCTTGTTCACTGATAATTAATAAAGTTTTTTCATTATTACAGAAATCTGTTGTTGTAATAGTATCAATAATAAATGAAGATTTTCCGCTATCTAAAAACCCTGTAAATAAATAGATTCTTGTATTCATTATTCTACTCCAAATAATTCATAAATTTTGTCTTCTAATAAATCTTTACCAATGACACAGATACGACCAGTGTAATCAGCACTACCAAAACGAATTTCATATTCTCCAGGTACTAAATCAAAGTGTAACCATTTCTTATCTGGTGTAGGTAAAATACCTTTCGCACGCAAGATATCTCCATATTCATGAGATGAAGATAAAGTCTGAAGAATTTGATCTAACTGTTCCTGTGTATAAGTATGAATTGTTTCTTTTCCTAAACTTGTAAAGACTTCATCAGCATGATGATGGTGGTGATGATGACCACATCCACATTCATGGTCATGATGATGTCCATGATGACATTCTTCGTTTTCGTGATGATGATGGTGACAACATTCATGATGTTCATCATGATGATGACAATGTTCACCATGTTCATGATGATGTTCGTGATGGTGGCAATGTTCACCGTGTTCGTGATGATGACCACATTCTGGACAAATATCTGCTTCTTTCATTAAGATGTCCTGTAAAGAATTTTCATTTTCCATTGTCTGTAAAATTGTTTCACCACTTAATTCATCCCAAGGTGTTGTGATAATAGAAGCTGTTGTATTCATAGATTTAATGATATCAATAGCTTCCTGAATCTTATCTTGTGGTACATCTTGGGTACGACTTAAAATAATAGTAGAAGCATATTCAATCTGATTATTAAAGAATTCTCCAAAGTTTAGTGAATATGTTTTGCACTTTTTCACATCAATAACACTACAGAAACTATTCAATTGAAGTTCATCACTATGAACATCCCTAACAGCTTTAATGACATCAGAAAGTTTACCAACTCCAGATGGTTCAATGATAATACGATCAGGATGATACTGAGCTACGACTTGTTTTAAAGCTTCACTAAAATCACCAACTAATGAACAACAAATGCATCCAGAGTTCATTTCTGTAATTTCAATTCCAGCTTCTTTTAAGAAGCTTCCATCTATACCAATTTCACCAAATTCATTTTCAATTAAAACAACTTTTTCATTTCCTAAACAATCCTGAATAAGTTTTTTGATTAATGTTGTTTTCCCAGCTCCTAAAAAACCAGAAATAATATCTACTTTACTCATTTATTCGACCTTCTTTCTTTTTTGTATTATAGCACTCGTATTTTTAACAAGCAAATGAAATAACATACAATTCTCTTGATAAAAAGATTGAATAAGACTATAATTGTTAGCGTACTAATAATTAGTATGCTAATGAAAGGAGGAAAATCATGAAAACACCTTTTTATATGTTAGTTTTTAAAGCTTTTCATGCGCAAAGACAAAAGAATCGAATGAATATGAATGCTTTTCGTTTATCACCCGGTCAACCGAAAGTATTACGATATATTCAAAATCATAAGGATTGTAAATTAAAAGATATCGCAAAAGAATGTGATATTGAAAGTGCTACAGTAAGTAAGATTCTTGATAACTTAGAAGAAAAAGGCATGATTACAAAAGCTATAAATCCTCAAAATAAACGTGCTTATCAACTGAATTTAACAGTTGAAGGAGAAAAGGCTTTAGAAAAATGGGACGAACATTGTTTAGAAATAGAACAAATTTCTTTAAAAGGATTCAGTGAAAAAGAGAAGCAACAGTTTCAAGAATATTTATCTCGTATGTATACCAATTTAACAGGAAAAGAGATTTTATAGGAGGGGAAAGTGTGAAAAATAATTTGACCCAATCGTAAGTAAAAGCACAAAAAAAGACGAACTTAAAAACAAGTTCGGTTTTTCTTAGAAAAAACAGAATATTATTTAGGAATATCTTGAATTAAT
>NZ_NFHI01000033.1:0-29393 GCF_002159255.1 Massilimicrobiota sp. An80 | reverse complement strand
AAGAAATCTTCATGATAATTTTGTCAATATCTACCAATATCCATGCACATTTAGACGGGCTCAATATATAGGCACTCCATTTCTTATTGAATAGAGCATCTTTTTGGGTTAACATAGCCGTTTTTATGGAGTTAAAATCAATTACCAACATTTAACTGAAGTTAAATTTTTATGAAAAGAAAACTGTGTGGGAATACATTTTCCACGAGGGTTATCCAGATGATATTGTTGTGCCCATTTTTTAAAATGACGATCTAAATATTTGGTACGTGCATAGTTATCTGGCATATCTGTATATAATTGAAGAATATGCAAAGGATCATTGATTGGGATAGGAAAAGATGAAACTGTCTTGAAAAATGAAAGAAGGGTATCATGATTCATGATTTGAAAAGCATATTCTTCTTTGGGTGTGATGATATTGATATCCACATAATAATTCATATAGATGCTTAAAATGTTTAACATTTGCATCATAGAGCACATGGAAATATTGATTTCCTGGATATCCTGAAATGCAATGGAATAGTCTTGAAAATATATGTGACTATGATCCCAAAGTAATAATTCATAAGCACTTTTGATATCATCATCTTGAGTGAGTTGTACCTGATAACGTGTTGTCATAATGATTCTCCTTGATAATTGAAATGATGTGGAATGATGACACATAAGGATTGTTTTTTGACACTGACATGAATTGGAAAGGTTGTTCCTTTTTCTCCATCAACATCGTATATAATATCCTTATCACATTCAATAGTTAATTCTTTAGCTTGTACATAAGTAATAAAAGGACTCTTTTCATGACTGTTTAATTTATAATCTTTAAATAAAGAAATTAAATCCGTAGTAGAACAATTTTTAATAATTAATAAATCTAATTGACCATCTTGAACATTCGCATGAGGTGTAATGTCTTTAAAGCCACCTACCTGTGAAGTGTTTGTAATAATAAACAGTTTGGCATCTTCTTCAAAAGTTTGATCATCAGCAGTGATTTTTAAATGCAATGAAGTATGCAGTTGGGTAGGTAACTGTCTTATACCACTGATATAATAAGCTAAAGGACCAAATCTTTCTTTATCAGCTTTTGAAACCTGAAAACTAATATCACTAAACATGCCTCCTGCAATCACATTTGCAAAATAATGTTCATTCACTTTTCCAATATCTACTTTCATTGTCTGAAAATCTTCAATCATTTGAATAAAATCATCAGTATCATGAGGTAAATGTAAATGGTTGGCAAAGTCATTCACTGTTCCTCCTGGTAATATCGCAAGAGGAGTCTGTAAATGGTTTTCAATAAAACCATTAATGATTTCATTGACTGTGCCATCACCACCAACACTGACCACAAAATCATAATCATCATCTTTTAATTTTAAACAATATTGATAAGCATCATCTTTCTTTTCCGTATAGAAGACATCAATTGTAGAAACCAGCTTTTTTAAAATCATTTGACCAATGATTTGATCCAGTTTTTTTTGAATTGTCTTTGTGCCGGCACTGGGATTAATGATAAATAAACATTTCATAATGAACACTCCTTATTTTTATTTTACCATTAATCAAAAAGAAGATAAACCTAAAATGGAATATCTTCTTTCGCATAGACATTATTACGGATTAGTCTTAATAAAAGTTCAACACCTTTTTTCATCATATGAATAGAAACAAATTCATAAGGACCATGACAATAGAAGCCACCTGTTCCAAGGTTAGGACAAGGAAGTCCTGAAAATGAAAGACGGGCACCATCTGTTCCACCACGAATAGGTGTAATACGAGGCTGTAAGCCAATATCCTGCATAGCAATTTCAACCTGTTCTACAATATGAGGATGATCTTTGATAACATCTTTCATATTGAGATATTGTTCATGCATCGTGATATGAATAGCTTCATAGCCATAAAAACTATTCAAATAAGCTTGGATACGTGAAAAATCATTAAGCTGTTGTTTCAGTTTTAAATAATCATGGTTACGTACAATATATTCTAATCGTGTCTGTTCACAATTCCCCTGCATATGTGTTAAATGATGGAATCCTTCATATCCTTCAGTGAATTGAGGTTTTTGCCCAGATGGTAACATGTGGTGAAATTCCATAGCCACTTCCTGTGAATTCACCATTTTGTCTTTGGCACTACCAGGGTGAATGCTTTTTCCATTGATTTCAACAAGTACCTGATAGGCATTGAAGTTTTCAAAGTGAAATTCATTAATATCGCCACCATCAATTGTATAGGCATAGTCAGCCTGAAAAATATCAAGATCAAAATGTTCAGTGCCACGTCCGACTTCTTCATCAGGAGTAAAGGCAATCATAATATCATTATGTTTAAATTCAGGATGTTTATACATATATTCTGCCATACTCATAATAATCGCAATTCCAGCCTTATCATCACCACCTAAAAGTGTTGTTCCATCAGTTGTAATCAGATCATGTCCAATCACTTTATTCAAATCAGGGAATTCTCTTGGGGATAATAAACGGTCATTTTGAAAAGGAATGTCTTGTCCTTTGTAATGACGAATGATTTGGGGATGAATATGTTCACCACTGGCATCAGGGGAAGTATCCATATGGGCAATAAAACCTATAACATCACCTTGGTGATCATTGTTAGATGGAATCTTTCCATAAACAACACCATATTCACTCATTTCCACATCAACCAATCCTAAAATACGCATTTCTTCTATTAAAAATTGAGCAAATTCTTTTTGATTGGCCGAAGAAGGTGAAGTGGTTGAATATGGATCAGATTGTGTTGGGAAACTGACATATTTTAAAAATCTGTTTTCTATTTTCATTTTTCATAACCTTCTCTCTTTATCATGATTATATCATAGGAATCATATTTTTTACTAGCCAAATGTCATGAATATGATTATAATAGGGAGCGGAGGTTAAAAAGATGGCAAAATATTATGCAGTGAAAAAAGGAAGAAAAAATGGTGTTTTTTCGACATGGGAAGAATGTCAGTCAATGGTGAATGGTTTCAAGGGAGCAGTATATAAATCATTTCCTACATTCAATGAAGCTCAGGCGTATTTAGATGAACAGCCTCAATCTTTTGATGGTTATGGACTGATTGCATATGTAGATGGCAGTTATAATCAAAAGACAAAAGAATATGGTTATGGTTGTATCTTAATTGAAGGCCAAAAAGTGATTTTGAAAGTCAATGGTAAAGGCAACCATCCTGATTATGTCAGTATGCGTAATGTGGCTGGTGAAATTGCGGGGGCACATCAGGCAATCTGTTATGCGATTGAACATTGCTATTCTATGATTTGTATCTATTATGATTATGAAGGTATAGAAAAATGGGCCAATCATCAATGGCAGGCCAATCGCCCTGGAACAAAAGCTTATCAGTCATTTATTGATGCCAGTCGTCAAAAGATTGATATTCGCTTTATAAAGGTTTTGGCACATAGTGGGGACTTCTATAATGAGATGGCCGATCAGTTGGCTAAAAAAGCAGTAGGTATAGCATGAGTGAAAAAATAACTGTTTTTGATATTGAAGTTTTAAATCAGGATCCCGCGAGTTTATGTGCCATTGGTATTGTAGAAATTCAAAATCAAGAAGTCGTTTCAACATATTATGCCTTAGTGAAACCTAAAAATTTAAGTTTTGATAGCTATCGCTATAAAATACATCAAATTAGACCTCAATCATTGTATAAAGAAAAAACATTTGTAGAAGTATGGAAAGACATTCATCATTATTTTGAAAATACGATTGTTGTTTCTCATGATATTCAAGGTGATATGATGAATTTAAGGGCAGCCTTGAAACAGAACCATATTCCATATCCTCGATTACTTATGTCCTGTACAAATGTTTTGGCACATCTTGTTTATCCAAATCTTCAAAAATATAATCTTAAAGATCTATCTCAAATGAATGGTTTTGCATTTCAGGCTCATCATGCTTTAGAAGATGCGAAAGCTTGTGCTTATCTGTTGATTCAAATGATGGAACGTGAAGATGTAGACAGTTTATATGCTTTGCATCAGAAGTATCATTTAGAATTTGGGGAGATGAAGGAAAACTATTATCGAAATATTATGTCAGCTGAATCAGCAACGCAATTATTAGAAATGAATCAAAAAGAAGATGCTTTGTTGTATCATCAATCAATCTGTTTTACTGGTAAATTATCTATGCCTCGAGAATTATTGGAAGAAAAAACAAAAGAAGTCTGTGCCTTATCAACCAATCAGGTCAGTACCCAAACCAATTATCTGGTTATTGGTGGTAAAGGTTATCATAAAGTGCGTTTTAGCAAAGACAATAAAAAAGTTCAGAAAGCATTACAGTTAATGAAACAGGGACAAGATTTAAGAATTATTCATGAAAAAGAATATTTAAAGCTTTTAGAGGGGAGAAAAGAATGTCTATAAATATAAGAGTGGCTAAAAAAGAAGATGCACGTGCTATTTTAGATATTTATGCTCCTTATGTTCTATCGACCAATATTACTTTTGAATATGATGTTCCTTCTTTAGAAGATATGACAAATCGTATTTGTCAAACTTTAGATTCATATCCTTATTTAGTTGCAGAAGTTCAAGGTCAGATTGTTGGTTATGCTTATGCCTCTTCTTTTCATAGTCGAGCTGCTTATCAATGGGGGAGTGAATTATCTATTTATTTAAATCAGCATTATCATGGGCAGGCGATTGGAAAAAAACTTTATCAGGTTTTATTGGCACTGTTAAAGTGCATGCATATTCAAAATGTCTATGCCTGTATTACTCATCCCAATGTCAAAAGTGAAAGATTTCATGAATCATTACAGTTTCAGTATGTGGGATGTTTTCATCGTGCGGGATATAAAGCCAAACAATGGCACGATGTCATCTGGATGGAAAAAGCTATTGGAGATCCTCGTCATGTAGAATCTTTTATTCCTTTTTCGAAGCTATCCCTTCAACAAATTGAATCATGTCTAGGTTTATGTTATGATAAATAAAATGAGGTGAAAAAAATGGATACATTAATTATCGGAAGTGGTTTTGCTGGAAGTGTTGTGGCGAGAGTTTTAGCCCAGCGTGGTGAAAAAGTCAAGATTATTGAAAAAAGAGATCATATAGGTGGAAACTGTTATGATGAATATGATGAATATGGTGTTCTGGTTCATAAATATGGACCTCATATCTTTCATACAAATAATAAAGAAGTTTATGATTTTTTATCACGTTTTACAAAATGGTATGATTACCGTCATGAAGTTGTTGGAAATGTTTATGGAAAGATTATTCCAATTCCATTTAACTTGAATACATTAATGATTGTTTTTGGTCAAGAAAAAGGTGAACGTTTAAAACAGGAATTGATTGATGCATATGGTGAAAATGCAAGAGTTCCTATTTTAGAATTACAGAAGAATCCATCACAGGGAATTCAGGAAGTGGCACAGTATGTTTATGAAAATATCTTTTTGAAATATACAATGAAACAATGGAATCAAAAACCTGAAGAAGTTGATCAAAGTGTCACTGCCAGAGTACCGGTTTTGATTTCTTATGATAATCGTTATTTTCAAGATCAATATCAGGGAATGCCATTAGAAGGATATACAAAGTTATTTGAAAATATGTTGAATCATGAAAACATAGAAATTGAATTAAATAAGGATGCCAAGGAAGATTTATCTTTTGATATGCAAACACATCAGGTTTATTATCAGGGACAACTGTGGCAGGGAAAAATTATTTTTACGGGTGCTATTGATGATTTCTTTGATCATTGTTTAGGAAGATTGCCATATCGTTCATTACGCTTTGAGTATGAACATTATCCTGAAGATCACTATCAAAGTCATGGTGTTGTCAATTATACCGTCAGTGAAGATTTTACACGTATTACAGAATTTAAATATTTAACAGGTCAAGAGATTGCAGGAACAACTATTGTTAAAGAATATCCAGAAATATATCGTAATGAAACTCAAGTTCCTTATTATGCTATTTTATCTCCAGAAAACTTAATGATGTATCAAAAATATGTGGATTATGTGAAACCATTTTCTCACTTTTACTTGTTAGGGCGTTTAGCACAATATAAATATTATAATATTGATGGCATTGTAGAAGAAGCTTTAAAACTTGTTAAAACATTGTAGGAGGATGTTATGAAATATTTAAGTATTGCGATTCCATGTTATAACTCACAAGATTATATGGATAAAGCGATTGAATCATGTTTAATTTTAAAAGATGATGTAGAAATTATTATTGTTGATGATGGTTCTAAAGATAGAACAGCCCAGATTGGTGATGACTATGCTGCTTTATATCCTGATACAATCAAATGTATACATCAGGAAAATGGGGGACATGGTCAAGCTGTAAATACAGGTTTAAAAAATGCAACAGGACTTTATTTTAAAGTTTTGGATAGTGATGATTGGTTTGACCAGTCTTCACTTGTTAAAGTGATAGAAACAATTAAACAGTTACATCAAAAAGATCAAGATGTCGATATGTTCATTGCAAATTATGTATATGAAAAACCAAGTGCCAATAAATCTAGTGTGATTAAATATACAAATGCATTGCCACAAAATAGAACATTCAGATGGTATGATTTAAAACATTTTTACCCACAACAGAATTTATTAATGCATAGTGTTATTTATCGTACACAGTTATTAAGAAATTGTAATTTACAATTACCAAAACATACATTTTATGTTGATAATTTATTTGTTTATCAGCCTTTACCTTATGTCAATACACTGTATTATTTAAATGTTGATTTATATCGTTACTATATTGGTAGGGAAGATCAGTCTGTTAATGAAAAAGTGATGATTTCACGTATTGATCAACAGATTAAAGTCAATAAGATGATGATAGATTGTTGTGATGTGATGAAATTAAAGAGTCGTAAACTGAGAAATTATATGGTGAAATATTTAACGATGATTACAACTGTATCAACAGTTTTACTGATTAAATCAGGAACACCTGAACATTTACAAAAGAAAAATGAATTATGGCAGTATTTAAAAAATAAAAATCCTGAACTTTATAAAGCTGTTAAACATACATTTTTAGGTTCTATGATGGAAATGGATGGACATGTTGGTAAGAAAATGATTACAACAGGATATGCTATTTCTAGAAAGCTGTTTGGATTTAATTAATGAAGAATTTGTTATATCGTTATCGTCATGCATGGGTATTTACATATTTTATTCTTTATTTACCATGGTATTTTGGATTACAGTTAAGGAATATTTCTTTTCATGATGTTTATACAAGTATAGATGCATGTATACCTTTTGTTTCATGGTTTATTTATCCTTATATTTACTGGTTCCTTTTTGTAGCAGGGACAATTGCCTATTTGTTTTTTACACATCGTCGTGATTTTTATAAATGTGTTGCATTTTTGTTTATAGGAATGACCATTTGTTTGATTATTTTTACAATATATCCAACAAGTTTTGATCATCGTCCTGTGATTGAACAGAATTCTTTATCTATGAATCTTGTTCAGTTTATTTATCATGCTGATAAGAGTCAAAATGTATTTCCTAGTATTCATGTCTATAATTCTATTGGATGTGCATTGGCTTTGATATTGTGTCCAGATTTTAAACAATCTAAAGGTATAAAAATATTTGCATCTGTTTCAGCTATTATGATTACTTTATCAACGATGTTTATTAAACAGCATTCTATATTGGATGCTGTGGCAGCAATATTATTGGCTATTATTTTGTATATTCTGATTTATAAAAAAGATATTTTTCAGATAGAAAAACGGGTTTCTCTCAAGTAGAGAAACTTTTTTTTAATATGATAAAAGTCAATACAAATAGATTAAATTCACATATGATAATATAAAAATGATAATATGATTTGTGTATAGGGGTATTTTATGGTTAAATATAAAGAAAAAGAGGTGAAGAATATGGAAAAAACATTAATTGGTAGAATATTAGAAATGGATCCAGCAGCACGACATCCTTTGAATGTCATTGTGAACTATCCTGGATTACATGCTATGTTTTTATATCGTATTTATCATTTTTTATGGAAATGTCACTTCAAGCTCATTGCACGTCTATTGAGTCAAATTGCGCGTTTTTTAACAGGGATTGAAATTCATCCAGGAGCAACTATTGGAAAACGTTTCTTTATTGATCATGGAATGGGAGTCGTTATTGGTGAAACAACAATCATTGGAGATGATTGTACTTTATATCAGGGTGTGACATTAGGGGGAGTTGGAACTGGTGAACATAAAGTCAAAAGACATCCGACTTTAAAAAATAATGTCATGGTATCAGCTGGGGCCAAAGTCATTGGGGATGTCACAATTGGTGATAATAGCATTATTGGGGCTTCTTCAGTAGTATTAAAAGATGTGCCAGCTAATTGTACAGTTATTGGTATTCCTGGCAGAATTGTAAAGGAAAATGGTGAAAGAGTAGATAAAGCATTATAAACTATGATGCTATATGATAACTTATAGTATTGTTTTTGTATGAGATGAATTCATTTATTTGTATTTTATTCATAAAAAACCTCCTGCTTCATAAAAATGAAATAGGAGGTTTTATTAATGTCTATTGAGATACAGGCAGCTTTATATTATTATGATTTGGGTTTGTTAAAGAGAGAAAATCATTTATATTGCTTAGTAGATTTAAAAACAGGTGAGTGGTATGAAAAAATGACGATTTATTATATTGAAACATTGCTAAAAAGATGGAATCAATATCGAATGTCTATTCAATGATTGAATTCAAGTATATAACATGTTAGAATAAAGCATGTTAAAAGTTGAAATGTCCACGTAGCACAGCTGGATAATGCAACTGCCTCCTAAGAAAGTGTTATAACATATACTTCGGAGGACAAAGGAAAAGGTAGCAAGTAAAATTAAATATAGATTTTCCAAATGTCGCTATAGCTCAGTTGGATAGAGCGACCGCCTCCTAAGGGCTAGTTGGAGCAATCGCCTTATGAATTGATAACCAGATAAATTTGAATAGATTTTTGAAAATGTCCCAGTACCTCAGTAGGATAGAGGGTCCGCCTCCTAAGCGGAACGCCGCAGGTTCGACTCCTGTCTGGGACGCCAGTAAACAATGCTGAAAGCCTTGATTTTTCTAGGTTTTCAGCTTTTTTTATTCTAACGTTTCTATCCTAGCTGAAAGGGAAAACCATTTTCTTTGTAAGTTAAACTCGATATTTTATAAAGACTTTTTCAGAAAGTAGGCTTGCTAACACTTTTTTATTCTTGATGAAAAAATGCTGGATTTTTGAAAATTTGCTAACACTTTTGAAAAATTACTTTTTGAGTGTTTGCTTTAAAAGCTGTTCTTTCATCTCTGGCGAAAGGGATTTAAGCAGCTCCAACAGTGCCATATCGCTGTCCGAAAAACCAGTATCTAGCGGTTGATTGCTGGTATCTTCATTGAGAGTAGAATAAAATTCTTTGTCCATTTTCTGTGCGTTGAAACGTCTGTCCTCGTCAATGATTTTGGAATAAACATCTGTAACCATTTCTGCCTCTGCATGTCCTGTATCACCCTGTACGGATTTTACATCACCGTTTGTCATTTTCAGTTTGTAACCTGTACTCAAATGACGTAAGCTGTGGAATACCACAATTTCATAGTCGTTTTCTTCACAGAGTTTTTGAAACCTATCTCTGACAATGCGGCTTTCTACGGGATTTCCGTTTTCTAAGGCAATGACAAGGTTATAATCGTTATATGCACTACCGAGAAATTCTTTTAATTCCTGCTGGTCTTTTTTGTACTGTACCAGTAGCTGTGCCACCGTTTTAGGTAGCCAGACGGTTCTGTTGCTTGTTTCTGTTTTTGGTGTTTTCAAAACAAGTCTTGTCGTGCAATGTGGTTTCTGTGTAGGAAAGATTTTAATAATGTCTTTTTCTTTCAATTTCTGCATAGCCGCAGCATTTACTCTTGAAAGCTCCTTATTGATGATTACCCTTGCATTATCCGTAGCAATGGATTCTTCATCAATAATCACATCTTCCCATGTAAGACCCGTGATTTCACCAATACGCATTGAACAGGAAAAAGCTAAGTGCATACATATGGAAAGCAAATCATCTTCCGCAGCCTGTACCGCTTGACGGAATGTCTTTATACTCCACACTTTACGTCTGACTTTTGGAACTTTTGGTAAAATCGCCAATGACGCAGGATTTCTCTTGCTTGTGTCTATGTACTCCCAACGAATAGCTTGATTCAAGGCACAGCGGATAATATCATGTATCTTTTTGATGTTCGCAGGTTGCACACAACGACCAGTTGCTTTTCTATTTGAACGAGGTACTTCTGGTACACTCAATAAATCGTTGTAATATTTTGATAAGCCTTTTGTTGTAATCTCATTGAGTTTCCAATCACCAATAATCGGATTGATATAATTCTCAATACTGCTTACCTTGCTGCTGAATGTGCTAGGCGACCACTTAGATGTACCGTAGAGATTGACGAAAATTTTTAGGAAGTCACGCAATGTAATTTCCTCGTCAGCAACTTCCAGCTCTTTTTTTGAATCCTCAATCTGGCGTGCAAATTGTTCCTCTAAAGGAACTAATACATAACCATATTTTTCTTGATAGTATTCTACAAAGGCTTTTCGCTGCTTTGCCTCTTTTCTTGTTTCCAGCGTGTCCCATTTTTGTTTTCTCTTACCTGTATTGTCTAAGTACCAGTAAATAACGGAAAAAGTTGATTTTCTTTGTTTGATTGTAGCCATAATTTCTCTCCTTAATAGTCAAATTTGATTCAACCATTTATCGAAAGAAATTTTTGATACTCGTATGACTTTACCAACACGGACATAATGAAACTGACCGCTTTTCACCAATGAATAAGCTGCTTTTTTACTAATATTCAGTTGTTCAGCAATTTCCTCCACTGTATAAGTCTTTTTTTCCTTTTTTAGAGGGTGTGCATTTTGTGTATCACTTATCACTAAAAAGACTCCTTTCTTTGTGACAGCAACAAAACACACTCGCTTAATGAAATCATTATAGCATAACTTCATAAAAAGCGAACATACATTTTGCTGCTGAAAATATCTTTTTTCTAACAATCAAATAGCTCTGGAAAAGCTCACTGGACTTTCACCATTCCCATTCTGATGGGTGAACCGTGTCATACGGGTGTATCATTATACAGATATACAGGTCATGGCAGGACGACCATTCCAAAAGTCGTTCACGGATCATTGTATGAATCGCTCACTTTGTTTTGAAAGGTCATGGCGTACAATATCCGTCGGCTCGCTGCATATCAAACGTATCTGATTGTTTATTCAGTTTTCAAAGACCACTCGACTGTGTTTGCCAGTCTATGAAAAGCTACTATCCGATAATAGACTTTCATAGAATGACAAGCAGAGGGAAAGAGAGAAAAGCTCTGCCCGTCAGAATTGTTAAACTACAATAATCTCAAAGTTTGCAATCATATCCATAACCGCAGCCTGTATTCTGCCTTTTAGTTCAGAATCGACTACCATATAGACATTACCGTACTCGTCGTACAATTTGCGTAGGCTCAACTTTGATATGTAACTGTCATAGAAATTCAAGATTTCCTGTATTGCGGTTTCATCACCATTGGTAGCCGCCACAATCACAGCAAACGGTATACGTTTTGTGTTATTTTCCACACTTATTCCTCCTCCATCATTTTTCGTATTTCTTCCAGAGTGCTTGTCCTGTGACGGTAAACAGTGGAGCGAACCACGTTCATAAGTTCTCCGATTTCTGCGTCAGACATATCCATAAAGTATGACAACAAAATAATATTGCGCTTTCTCTCTGGTAAACATTTAAGAGCTTTGCTTAACTGGTCGTCAGATACTTGTACTTCCATGCCAAGAACATTGAACACGGTATAATCGCAGGAATAATTATCGTAAACGCCAGCTTTATTCAATTCCAAATTCGATACATCAGAGAAAGGAATTTCATGCTGCAAACGTCTTGAAATACTGCGCTTATACTTCATTGCTGCTCTCTTGATGACTTTTTTCGTAAGGCAGTCAAACTGTGCTTGAATAGCCTGCTCGAAAGAAGATGACTTCATATTTTCACCTCCTTTCTGCGTGAGAGTGAGGGAGGGTTGTTTTCCCTCTATCCCCCTTTCCGCACAGTAGCTACCCACGCAGCAGCTATTTGTTGCGCTTTCAGAAAAGAATTTGAAAAATATTTTTAAACAGCAAAAAAGCACAAGAGCGTGATGGAAACATTGTTCTTGTGCTTTAGAAATTATTCCTGCTATATGATGTAAAAAACCACATTCAAAAGTAGACTGTACCGTTGTATAAGCTAAGATTTTTTTAACAGTAACGGATAAATCGAAGAATATCGTCTACATAGTATTTTCAATGCGGCTACCTCCTAGAGCCGCTAAGCCAAAACCAATCTACTATGTTCTGCTGGGAAAAAGAAAAAAGCGGCTTTTAACCGCTATCCAAATAGAAATGAAATATTTGTACGCAAAAGTGGTACTGCCGATAGCGGTTTTTTTTATTTACCGCTAGGCAGCACTTTTTGATTTTGATACGCATAACAGGAACTGATAAACCATACAACACGTTTTTCTGTACCTTTTAGAAAATCAATAGGAACAGTAAAATGTGGTGAGGTGATTACATATGCGTAAAAAAGAGGATAAATACGATTTTAGAGCTTTTGGTCTTGCCATCAAAAAAGCTCGTATGAAAAAAGGTTTGACCCGTGAACAGGTGGGAGCAATGATTGAGATTGACCCTCGTTACCTAACAAATATCGAGAATAAGGGGCAGCACCCAAGTTTACAGGTGTTCTATGACCTTGTTTCATTACTGGAAGTTTCCGTTGATGAATTTTTCCTGCCTGCGTCTGATCTGGTGAAAAGCACCAGAAGACGACAGTTGGAAAAGCAGCTTGACAACTTATCTGATAAAGATTTAATCATCATGGAAAGCGTTGTTGACGGAATCATAAAGTCGAAGGAAGTGGAGGACGAGTAATCCTCCGCTTTTTATCTCTCAAATAAAATAAGCCGATAACCCAAGAATTTTTATCACTCTCGGTGTTATCGGCTCTGCGTCTTAGCGTCTGGCTCTATAATTGTTATTTGCTGTCTTTTTACATTGATGATACTTTCCTGTTTGCATTTAGGACAGAACAAAGGGAAGTTTATCAATTCTGTATCTGGTCTTACTTTTGTTCGTGTCTTATTTTTGCAAATAGGACACATTATCCAGTAGGTATTTTTCATCACATCACCTCATTCCTTAGTTTCTGAATGGGATATTTGAAATCTTATTCTATCTCTATTTTTAGGAATACCGTTTTCTACTGTTTCCCAATTATTGTTTTGGAATAATTCATATTTCTCAAATACACATGGTAATCCATTGGCAGTAGATATATCGCTGCTATCCATAAGTTGAAAATGTAAATGTGGGGCAAATGAATTTCCAGAGTGTCCTACTTTTCCAATAATATCACCTTTTTTTATTTCTTGACCAACGGAAACTCGTATAGAATTTGTTTGAAGATGGCATAAAGCAGCAAATATACCATCAGCATATTTTATGATAATATAGTTGCCTGCAACAGCCTGTACATCATCTATGGTAGGGTCGAAATAATGAGCGTTTTTATATGCGTTAGCAAAATCTGAAAACAAATTTGTTCGGTCATTTTCCTTATACCCATCTTCAACTTGAACAACAGTTCCATCACAAGGGGCATATACTTCTTGTCCATAGCAATAATAATCGTCTAACGAAACACCCCAAATAAGGTATTGAAGAAAATTAACACTGTATGCGGGTAGACCTTTTTTATCCCAGTCTACTTGTATAAAATCATAAGCAAATCTTGTACCTAACTGGTTTGTTCCATGACTAGGAATTTTTGAACCGGGTGTATTAGGTGAAAGCCATTCTCCCCTAAGAGGAAATTCCATAACTATCGGCTCATTCATTTCAGACATTTCCTTTCTTTTATCATTAGATTGTGTAAATGCAATTATTAGCAAAAAAACAATTACCAATGGTATAGGTAAAAAAGTTATGTAGTGGTAAACTCGTTTTTCTGCATTAGACATAAAAAATCTTCCTTAGTTCGTCAAAATATCCATCTAATTCTGACGTAATAGATTCTATACTCATATTGGAATGACCTCTCATTTTCTCTAATATTTGATTAGTAAATCCAACATTAGACCAAAATATAAATTGTTTGCATTTTTCTATATCTAATTCTTTTCTGAATTTATTTACGTCAATGTTATCAAAGAGTTTTGGATAACAGTTGGAATTTCTATTTTGTTTTCTAATTTCTAATTCTTCATTAACTTCTTTATGGTTAGTTTCTTTTGATAATTTTTCAAACTCAAGAATAAATGGATATTTCTCTACAAGTTTAATTTGCAAAATATATGATTTGCGTAGTTTTACAAAAATATCTTTTTCTTGATAGTCCATCTTGTCAAAATATTCTTTTTGAATTAAATTGGAAAAATAATCATATACCGTAAAAAAAAACTCTTGTTTACTAGATACATAATGAAACATGAGCGCTTTTGAAATAGCAGCCTCTTTTGCTATAACATTTGTTGACGCATTATCATATCCTTGCAAAACAAACTCTTTTAATGCTGCGTTTAAAATAGAATCTCGTCGTTCAGTTTCTAAATTTAATAATTTGGTAGCCATATATTACTCCTTATACAAATATGTTGACCTATTAGGTTAATATCATTATACAATGATTGACCTAACAGGTCAACAATAATAATTGCATATTATATAGCAAGACCATAAAACATTTTTATTTTTCTTCCTGTCGTTGATCTGGCAAGTATACCAGAACACGGCAGGAGAAAATAGTCTTGTCATTCCCACTTAAAAAATTTAATTGCAATTCCAAAACAAACTACTGAAATAGTAATCATTAAAATAATGGGAAACATTACATTTTCAACAGGTAAACCCAATGATGTATTTTTCAATAACTTGATTCCTTGCGTCAATGGGAATACGTCTGCTATTTTTTGTAATCCAGCAGGCATGACTTCATATGGCAAAGTAGCACCAGAGAATATCAGCATTGGAAAATATAAAATACTTGCAATGGTACTTGCTATTTTTGTATTAGGAGCGATACCACCGACCATCATACCAATACTGAACATTGACAGCATAATAAGAACAAATGATAGAAAAAAGTTCCCCCAAAAGCCTATCATTTCAAAATTAAAAAACAAGGTAGACACAAGGTAAATCAATACCAAAGACACTAAAGAATACAAAGTGTAAATTGTAACTTGTACAAACAAAATCATAACGGGACTGATTGGAGTTACTTTATAACGCTTTAAAATTTTTCTGTTTCTGTAATCTGAAATAACTAATGGCAGACCCATTAACCCACCAGCACAGATAGCGATTGTAGAAACCGCTGCAAAAGACTGTTCTAAGAAAGTGTATTCTGCACCATCAAAAGCCGGTTTATTTCCATAAATGATACCAAGCAATACAATGACTATTACAGGCATACATATAGCAAAGATAAACATATCCATTCCACGCAAGGATAGCTTAATTTCATTTTTTAACATTGTTCTATAAGTTTTCATTTTCAATTTCCTCCTCAGCATACCATAAATATACATCTTCAAAATCTTTATAAGGACTGTTCTGTATCGCATCTGTGACAGTTCCTGTAAAAACAATCTGTCCTTTTTTTAGAATTGCGATTCTGTCACATAATGCCTCAACCTCGTCCATAAAATGTGATGTTAAAAAAATAGTCAATCCCTGTTCTTTTAGACGACTAAGACAATGCCATACTTCACGACGAGCTTTCGTGTCTAATCCAGTTGTAAGTTCATCTAAGAATACAACCTTTGGATTAGGTATGAGTGCCAACACAATAAACAACTTTTGTCGTTGTCCCCCAGATAATTCAGATACAAGGCTTTTTAATTTATCTGTTAATCCGAATTGTTCAATAAGGTCAGTATAGTTTGCAGCAGATTTATATAAGGATTGTGTAACCTCACAAAGCTCTGATACAGTGACCTTATCTTGATAATTTGATTCTTGAAATTGTACGCCAACATTTTCAAATAATCTCTTTCTATCAGCAATCGGATTCATTCCTAAAATAGACACAGTTCCTTTTTCAGCTATTTTTGTACCTAAAATACACTCAATCGTGGTACTTTTGCCTGCGCCATTTGCACCTAATAACCCAAAGACTTCACCTTGATTGACGGAAATATTTATATCCTTGATAGCAGGTATATTTCCATAAGACTTACATAAATTTTGAACCTTAATTGTGGTTTCCATATTTTTTCCTCCTTTTTTGTTTTCGTGTAAAATAATAACACCAGAAAAAACTCTGGTGTTAAAATGGAGGGTTATATTTTTTATTCATTTCTTTCAAATGGGAAAGTATAAAATTTGCATTTTCTTCAGCAGAATTAAGGGAAGTAATCAATTTATCACAGGCGGTAATAATATCATCATCTTCTTTTGGTACATCAATTACATTTTTTATATCAATATCTGGATTTTCAGAAAGAGCATTTAACATTCGTAGAATAGCAGAAAGAGAATAGTTGGCACATCTTAATGAACGGATAATCTTTAAACGTAATATGTCCTCACCTGTATATATTCGATAACCATTTTGCTTACGTTTTATGTCAAGAAGTCCATTAAGTTCCCAATTTCTTAGTGTGTCCATAGAAATATTGAGATAGACAGATACTTCTTTCCTTTTTAAAGAAATGGAATTGAATTTTTCTTTTTTAGATAAAAGGTTCTTTACTATTTCAATAGCCTCTTCTGCATTAAATCTTTCCTGCTGAATCTGTGACAAATATTCTTCTGTCATGCAAATTGCTTTTATAAAATCTCTATTCGCAGAAGTTTTTATAATGTTGACTGCTTTTTTACGCAGACCATTTTGCAAAATTTCAACTTGTAAGGCGGTTCTAGCTAATCGGAATTGGTCTATATGAAAATCTGTAAATATGCGATAGCCATTTTCTTTTCTTTCTACTTTGGGTATCAATTTCCACTTTTCATAAAATCGAACAGTATTAGGGTGTATTCCTATTATTTTTGCTATTTCCGTTGTTGTATAGGTATTCAATAAAAAACACTCCTTTCATAGCTTACATGATACCACAAAGAAAAAGTCTGGTGTTATAGTGGAGGGTTTCAATTATAAAATAACTTTTATGGTTATGCAATATAAAATGTAGTGTGCCTATTAAACTCCATAATAAACACACTACATTGGAAATTTATCCTACAATCTTCCAGTTACTATCCTTTTCCAACGTCAAATCAAATTGTGAAATCTGTGTCGCCTTTGTTCTCTGGTCGAGGTACTTCACTGATACCGATACCTTGACCTGCTCCCCGTCTTTGGTGAAAATAGGATTTACCAGTTCCGAGAACGCATAATCACAGTTCACAGGGGAGAGGGCATTGCCAGACACATAATAGGCAAGCTCCTTTTCCGTTGCGGTAGGATAGAGCTTGAAGAAAGTTTCCAAGAACTCTGTCACTTCCTCCGCTGTGGCAGCGTCCACCGTTCCGTCGAATTCCTGCGCCTTTGGTTCATAGCTGGATTTTGACGGTATGCTGCTGATGGTCGGATTCTGGGTGATAACCATGTTCCCGTCGCTATCTACATGAACCACTACCATATAAGCGGAAGTGTATCTGGCAGACTGTTCACCCTCCGTTACCATCTGATCTACGGAGTAGACAATGGTAAAGTCGTCTGTTCCAGCCTGTTCTACTTCCCATACCGTTACATCAGTCACCGCAGAGCTTGTGGGTATATCCTGCCGAACCGTATCTACGTTCAAGTCTTGCAAGCTCTGTGTCAGATAGTTGCTGATGGCAGCGGTTCTTTTGTCAATGGATTCCTGCGTGTTGTTCCATGAATAGTAGGATTTTGCAAAGCCTTTGACAAAATTCTCTATCCTGTTGGTATCAACAATACGCTGTTCAATGACTTCCTTTTCATGTACCGTGTGTATATCAATGGCAGTAAAATTTTTATATACGCCAAAGCTGACGCTTGCCAGTAGCACCAGCCATAAGGCAATCACGGATTTTTTATGTGTGCCTACTTTCATCACAGGCAGTTTCTTCTCTTTTTTAGGTTTCGATTCTTTCTCTTTTTTCTTGAATATCATAGCACCATTCCTTTCTATTTTGTCTTTACCCGTCCTGCGCCAATCAAATGCTGCTGCCAGTACGAGCTTGTCAAATCTGCATATCCGATAGGGTTTCCTGCGTGATACATTCTGTTGTTTCCTGCGTAGATACCGACGTGTGTTACATACGTTCCAGCATTGTAAGTGGAATGGAAGAACACCAAGTCACCAGCTTTTGCCTGTGACAGCGGCAGGTGCTGGGTAGCGTCATACTGCGCCTGTGCGGTACGGGGCAGGCTGATACCAGCCTTTCCATAACACCACTGAACCAGACCGCTGCAATCAAAGGACGTGTTAGGGTTGCTGCCGCCATAGACGTATTTCCAGCCTTGATATTTCAATGCCTCATTGAAGATTGCCTGTGCGGTAGCGTCGCTGAAACTGGGGACAGCCAGATACTGCTTGACGAGCCGCACATAGAACATATTCCCGTACTTATAACGCCAGCCGCCATTTTCCTTAATGGAAATCTCGTTTTTATAGGTTACTTTCACACCGCCTGATTTTTCTTTCGCAAAGCTGACCGCCAGCTCATAGGTGTACTTTTTCCCGTGTCCTGCCACATAGTCGATAAAGCCGCCGCCATAGTTATAGGCTTGTACTACCGTGTCTATGTCGCAGCCTTTTGATTCTGCGGATTTTAACAGTTCTGAGAAATACTTGCACCCCTGTTTGATGGATTCCTCTGTGGAAAGGGAATTGGGCGGCAGCCCCATTGATTCAGACGACTGCATAACGTCCTCTGCTGTGCCGCCAGATTCCACCTGCATGATAGCGAGCAGATAGTTCACATAGTCCTCAATTCCGTATTCTTTCGCATATTTTTCTACCGTCGGCTGATGTTTCAGCACTTCTTCAGAAAGGTTCAGTCCAGAAAAATCAAAGTGGGAAGTGCTGCTTTCTTCATCATCTGCGGTAACGATAAACAGGAACAGCAGCAAGGAAATAATCACCGAGAAAACACCTCCGAACAAAACGAAGTGCCTTAGTTTCATCTCTTGCCGCCTTTCCTGCTGGTCGTCTTATTTACGGTTGTCTTGTTTTTATGTTTCTTCTGTACCTGTTTGTGACGCTGCACCGTCTGTCGTGTGGTATCGGCGGCAGCCTGTGAAGTCTGCTGTCTGACGGGTGCAGTGGATTCTCTGACCGCTTGCGTCCTTACCTCCTGTACCCTTGTAACAGGCTCTTTGGATTTTACGGGCGGCTGTTCCTTTGCAATGGTGGCAGGGCGTTCCTTGACGGTCTGTGCCCCTTTGGAAATCGCTGCCTGTGGAGCTGCTTTCGCAGGTACAGGCGTTGTCACTGGTCGCTCATGCAATGGGGCAGCTCCTTTTGTCGCTGATCCATTGGACGGTTTCGCTTTATCCATTGCCATGCGTTTCTGTGCAATGGTCTGTCTGTGTTTCTCCTGTTTATCCGCACGCCCTTGTTTTCTGGTCGCTTTTTCCTCCACAATGCCACGCTTGAAGTCTGATACGTTTTCCTGTATCTGGCTCACGCCGCTATGTAACGCATACTGTACCTGTGTCGGCATATCCTTGACCTGCTGACCGACGGATTTTGCCTTGTCTTTCATGCGCTCCTTGCCATCAAGCACCGCACCGACTTTTGCGCCGGCACGTTTTCCAAAGCTGGACGTATCGACGGAAGTGTCATGGTTTGGTCTGGAATGACCGCTGCCTGCTGGTTTTGCATTGTCCGTCTTACGGGATTGTGATACTGCCGCTGCGCCCACAAGACCGCCAGCCGCACCAGCCGTAACCGTTCTGCCGATTTTGTGCTCCAAGCGTCTTGCCCCACGGTTGAGGAACAGATAGGGGCGGCGCATGATACGTCGGCTTACCTGCTGGGTGTCGGAAGATTGCAGGCTGAACATTGCCATCAAGTCACCGAGCTTAAAGTAGATTCCAGCAAAGGTGACTATCTGCAAAAATGCGACCATGAAGAACGGATAGCCAGAGGAAATGGAGTAGAACATGGTGGAAATACTGAAAGCGGTAGTGATAATCAATGAGATTCCTGCCCTCATCATAATGGTATTGAACAGTTTTGTGACTGCCTTTTTTGCCATGCCCTCATAGGTTGGTATCATGGACAGGATAAAGCTGACGGGCAGGAACATGGCGTAAATGATAAAAAGCACCTGCGAGAAAATCATCATGCCCGTAAGCAGGAACACAAAGACCGAGATACCGATATTAAAAATGAACAAGAATACCACCATGCCTAAACGTGTCATGGTCTTTGTGACGCTTAGATTGTCATTGTCCTTATCCTCTATTTCCTCAATCACAATGTCCTCTCTGTCGTCCGTGTCGGGGCTTTCCGACAGCAGGCTTTCCACACGGTCAGAGCCTAGCTTTTTTATGTCTGATTCCCCGTACTGCAACAACAGCCACGGTTGTTTTACCTGTATGGAAAACAGACTGTCACGAATCAAATCTACGCTGTCTTTTCCCTTGCTGCTGGAATCGGGCAGCACGATTTTTGTTCCGAGAGATAAAGCCGAGCTGCTAATATCCGAAGAAAAATCATTGATTTTGCTGATATAGTTTGGAGCATAAGCGATAAAGGACGCTGACAGGATAAAGACCACAAGGAAATTGACGACTGCATGAACCGCCTTTGTGGTTTCCCTTTTGATAAGTCCCGTGTAGGCGATATAGATACCTGTTACCAGAATGAGGATAAGCAGGAATCCCACATAGAATCCCTCGCTGGAAAATCCGCTTTTCGTCACGCCTGCCAAGGTCTGAATGTTCTTTCCGATAGAGTTTGCGGTATCAGAGATAAAGTCCAGCTTGTAAGCCTCCTGCACCACATAGCCTGTGGCATTGGAAATATAAAGGCTTACTGTCCAGATAAAATTGGTGATGGCGTACAAGCCATACTGAATACTTTTCCCAATACCGTCCAGCCAGTTCCAAGGCAGCCAATCCCACGAACTGTCAACGTAAAAATCAAGCTGGTAGTTTTCCAGCGGATATTTGGAATAAGCGTTAGCGTCATTGACCGTGGTATCTACCAGACCAGCCGCATGAGCCACCGTACCCGTGATGGATAAGAACGCCAGTACACCAAGAACTGCCAACAGAGCGATACCGAAGAATCTTAGGATTTTTCGTTTCCTCATAGACTTCACCTCGATTCTTCCGTATGTATCGGCGGTCTGGTGTCAAAGGCAGCGAATAGGTCAGCAAATACAGGGTGTATCTGGATAACGCCCACACGCCCGTATAAATCTTGAAACAGGCATTGCCCGTTTTCCAAATCCCTAAGGCGTTTCTGGTTGCCCTCGTCCTCCTTGTCCACCCCGAAAAATTCAAGGGTATTTTTGATTTCCTTTATATCGGTGCTGCGAAAGGCAAATTTTAAGCCGATATTGTTCTTCATCTTTTCGTCGTCCACGTCGCCAGAGTTCTGCGTCACAAAGTAGACAGCGGCGTTCATGGAACGACCAGCACGAATCAGCTTGTTGGAGAGAGCCTTGCCCTGTGCCACCTGCAAGAACGTCCATGCCTCGTCCAAATCCACCATCTTGAAAATCCCCCTGTCGGAATGGATAAAATCAAGGGCAAAAGTGCTTATGACAATCAGCATTGCCACGGAGAGCAGCTCCATTGTGGTGTATTCCTCAAACCTTGTGTCCTTGTCGGGCAGCACAAGGTCTGCCACCTGTATGATGTTGAGCTGCCTGTCTAAGCTGATGGACTGCTCCACGTTCCCGTCCGAGAACAGCAGGTGTGCAAAGTCATAGTCCGTCATGCTCTCGATATGGTCTGCGATATTCTCTGCCACAGACGAACCGTCTTTCCTCAATTCCTCAATGACACGCAACAAGCCACGCTGCCTGCTCTGTGTCACGGAACGGATAGCACGACGCAGGACGGGGAACTTTTCACCGTCACGGGAAGAAATACCTGTAAGGAATGTCAGTATGTCAATCGCTAGGCTTTCAGCATCTTTTTTGCGGCGCATAATCACATACGGGTCAAGAAGTCCTTTGTTCTTGTCCTCACTGGTAAGGTTGACTATTTTGATTTCATGTGCAATATCGGGTAAGGTTTCCTGCCAGTTGCCACGTTCTGATTTAGGGTCTACAATGACCGCTTTCCCTCCAAACATCACCGCATAATAGATAATCAGATTGTTGCAGAATGACTTGCCGCCACCAAGCGAACCGAGAAAAGCGGCAGCCAGCGCATTTGTTACCGAGCCTTTTACGCCCTGTGCGGCAAGGCTGGGTTTTAAGTACACATTTTTTCCTGTGTCAAGGTTATAACCGATATAGATTCCGTCCGTTTCCCCAAGCTGCTGCGTTGCGCCGAATCCAAGTCCAGCTAGAAAATCCGAAGTGACGTACTGGATATAGTCATTGATGTAACGCCTGCTTGCTGGGATAAATTCACCATGAAGCCCCAGCATATCCCCGAATGGGCGAACCAGTTTTACGTTGAGGTCGTCGTAGAAGTCCTTGACTTCATCACAGCGGCGTTTCAGTTCTTCCAGAGAATCCGCAGCCACACGGATAACATAGGACAGCTTATACATGGATTCCTTTGACTGGTCTAAGCTGGTTTCCAGCTCGTTGACCGAATCCAGAGCGTCCATGACGTTACTTCCCGTTTCGTTGTTGGATTCCCACGCATGGTTGTCTAAATCCTTTAGCTCTTTCTTTTTGTTGCGAACCGTTGTCAGAGCCTTTTTGTTGGTGACGATTTCCACATTCATGGAAGTGGAAACGGGGAACGTGAATTGCTGCTGCTGGTAATAGAAAATTTCCGAGGATGGGAAGTCCAGCTCACCTACGATATTGTTAATCGTGAAGTAGGCAACATACGTTGTTTGATCTTCACGTTCTATCTTTAGGTATCGCTGGTTTTCTTCAATCAGGCAGCGTGTGGGGCGGATAAGGTCATAACGCTTTACCAGCGTTTCACGTTTTCGCTTTATTACGGGCAGCTCATAGGAATAATCGTTGTAGGCAATACCTGTATTCCCGTAGATATGCTCCAAAAGATAACCAAAGTCGTTTTTATCCAGCCTGCGGAACTGAAAGCGGCGTGAGATTTTGCTTTCCAGCAGCTTTTCCATCTTCATAAAACGGTTAATCTCATCATTACTCATGGAAACAAAGTCGCCCATGAGCTTGTGGTTGACTCCATAGAGAAAATCGGCAAAGGTCATAGCTGCCGACTTCCTTATGCTTTTTAGGTTAATTTCTTCCTCATTCACCAGTAGCTTGAATCCAAGAAAAAAGCGGTAGTCAATTTGATTTTCCCCAATCATCTCCACTAACGCCTCTGTTTGTTCATCTATCTTTGCACAGGCAACATCACGAAGTCGTCCTGTGATTCCTTTTTTGGAACGCTCCTGCACCGCACGCAGGCTGTCCTCTGTGGCAATCTGCAAAGCATGGATTTTTCCGTCACGGTTCTGTGCGATAAGCTGTCGGAAGTTGTCATGCACCATGTACTTTTCTTCTGGTGACAGGAACGAGTAATTGTAAGGTGTCAGCTCATAGTAGGAAAAACACTCACCGTCATGGTTGAACACCAGATTATTTTCAATATACTTAATCGGGAACATATATCACACTCCTAACTGTTGTAATCACGGGATTGAATGTTTCTTTTTTCAGCCGAACCGCCTTTCCAGCATAGGTCACTTTAGGGCGCAGCAGAAAGCTGACACAGGACTTTAGGAATCCAAAAGGCTTTTTCCCGTCAAAGGTCTTTTGCGACACGAACCAAGTAAAAGCCATGGGGATTCCAAAGTATTTGAGGAATGCACCGTCAATCAAGGAAAAGGGCGGCAGTTCCCCAAAAAGAATCACCACGAACAGCGATACCACGAACCATGCCATTTGACTGAACGTGAGGGGGAACGGGAGCTGAAAGTCGTTGATAGCGTAAATGACTTTCTCCACGCTCCATATGTTTGTATAGCTTTTGATTTTCTTCAATATTCACAGCTCCTTTCTTTTCTAAATGGAAACAGCAGCCTGTTTTCACAAGCTGCTGCATAAAAAATGCCAGTGGTTCTCACTGGTCGTTGCGTTGATATTCTGTTAATAGGGACATTCAAACACGCCATGATTCGTAACGACAAAACGCCCCTCTAAATCAAGGTCACGTCCATAGGATTCATAGTCTATGTAATTTCTTATCCTGTCTGGTATTTCCCCAAGACTTTGACATTCATCTATAAAATAATAGGCAACGTCTGTCATGTTGTTGCAGTCGGGATAGTGGATAATCTCGTCGGCGTGTTCGCAAAGTTCCTCTAAGCTGCTGTAACAGCATAATAGTTCAGAAAGTTCGTCCTGTATATCCTCTGGTAAATCCTCCACCATCTCACACAGGCGGTTGACTTCCTCAATCGGCGTGTATTCGTCAATCTCAAAGGGCAGCTCATAATCATGGATGGCGTACTCTTCATAAAATTCATTCAAACCGATACGCTCCGCCATTTCATCATAATCGACGGGCGGCGTAAACCATGCGCCCACAAGCTCACCCTCGTTGTATTTCCCAAGATTGGCGATATAGATTCGCATTTCTTCTATATCATATCACCCCTTTATTGGTAACGGAACACGCCGCTGGGTGTAAACAGGTATCTGTCCTGCATTTCCAGCTCGTTTCCGTAGGAACGGTAGTCAATGTATTTTTGCAGTTCGTGGGGAATCTCACCGAAGATACATTCCTCGCAGATAAGGTATTCTGCTAGTGCCGTACCGTCAACCACATCATAATAGCGTATCTCGTCCTTGTGGTCGATAAATTCATCAAACCCGTAAAACCATCTCTGAATGATGGATTTCATTTCGTTGCCGATAGGCGTACCCTCGATTTCCTGTACCATGCGGCATTTTACGTTGATTTCCCACAGGGGCATTTCACTGTGTATCTCAAAAGGCAACTCATAATCGGCTATCTCTAGCTGTTCTTCATTTTCAACGCCCAGTCTTTCTCTGACTTCCTCCAAATCCACAGGGCAGTTGAACCAGCCGCCAGCGTAACCCTCGTCCTCGTCGTCACGGTAAGGCTGGGTATTGTTTAAAAGATAGATTCGCATTTCATACAAGGTTTATCACTTCCTTTCCTGTTTTCCAGTATTCCCATTATGACAGCGTAATCTACACCGAACACATAATGGCAGAATTTTTCCAGTTGTTCTTCTGGATAAGCAAGCGGCGAGTGCTGCTTGATGATTTCCCATACCTCACGATTGCGGTAGGGCAGGTCGGAAATGTATTTGCACCCGACCCAATCTTTCATATCCTCGAAAATATCTATTTTCATGTTGTCCTCCTATCTTAAATTTTTGCATGAAAAAAGCAGCAAAATAAATATATTTGCTGCTTTAAAGACTATTTTTCAATAGAGATTCTTGATTCTAGGGATGAATCTCCAGTATCTGTTATAACATTCGATGCATTATTCATGATTTCACTATATTGTCTTTCTAAATTACGAATACTAGAGTAATATCGTTTATTACCTTTTCGTTTTATATTATGTAACATAATCTGGAATAGTTCATCAAAATTAAGCATATGTATCAATTCAAATATAATTGAATGCTTAGGCATTAATTCTATTTGTCTCAAAGTGGAACTAAGATAATGTATTAATTCTTCAATAAACATTTCATTATCAAGATATAATTCACGATTTCTTTCATTAAATTTCCTAAATATATAATCCATATAATCCAAAGGTAATATAGATTCGGGATTAGATAAAAGGGTACTTTGCTTTCTTAAAAGCTGTAGTATTTCTTCTATTGGTTCATTATCATTTTGATCTTTACTTTCATCCCCGTTCGCTTTTGCATCACCTTTTTTAGAATACTGCTCAATAATAACATTAGCTTCTTTTTCTAATGATGCCCACATGGCATTAAAAGCATTTTGTAAGATTTTACTATCAAGAGGTGTTTCTAATGTATTGTTTATCGAAGTGATTAATTGAAGAAAATCATCTTTTTCAAGTTTTGTTGCTTGATATCGTGATAATGGACCTTTTATATCTGAAGGTTTAATATTAATCATCAATGCAGTAACTTTTGAATCGAGAGATTTAGCTATAGCACCAGCTTCAAAATTAATCCAGGGCGCAGTAGTATTATCTGTTGTTAAGCATATAATACCATATTTACATTCAGCTAACTCTTTTGAAATAGTTTTGTCCCAATTATCTCCTTTTTCAATATCCTCTGGAGAAAAGAAAACTTCTACAGATTGTATTATACAAGGAATCCATTTTTTTAAAACTTCTGCAATTTGACGACTTAATTCGCCAGACCAACTTACAAATATTTTCATTTATTTAAAGTACCTCTCATTCTTTTGATAATAGCAGGCAAATTATACCATATTTTTATAAAAAATGATAGATACATTGTCATAATTTATGCCCCGATAATCTTATTGAATAAGTTCAAGAGTACATCTTTTACGCCAGTGGCATTGAACACCAAACCGACAGCAATTAAGGCAACCACTAAGAACCCGATAAGTTTGGAAAACTCTCGCTTGAATCCAAGATACACTCCGATAACAGCGATTGCCATAAGCACAAGAGACTGTGCGTTAGATAAAAACCAGTTGTATAAGTTCTGTCCAAAGTTCATTATTTCTTTCTCCTTTCCATCATTTCAATTTCTCTGTCTGCGGCTTTTGCTGTCTGCATAAAGCACATGGTAACTACACCAAAGCCTGCCCCAAGTGAGAACAGGAACAGGTCAAATAAAATACTTTTCATGTTGTCATTCCTCCAGTGTTGTGATTTTTTCAGTGGAAGTTGTCTGCTGTTCAATCAGCTTTTTATGACGCTCTGTGAGATTTGCATGGTTCAAAATATCTTTAAGATACGTTGTCCCGTTGGTGTCGTCTATCTGCTGCAAGACTTTCCAAGTCGGGGCAACCTGCCTGCTTATCCAGTTCAGCGTCCGTGTGAGCGTGTACGGTTCTGGTTTGGTCGTTAATTTCAAACGCCCACGATCAGAACCGATAAAGTACGCCCATCTTCCATTAGTTTTCCATTCGCTGCGTCGCTTATCCACCTCCTTGTCAGCGAATCGCATATAGCGGTTGATAATATCAAAAGCGGTACGTTCTGCGTCATGGTAGGTCAGCAGGTCACGCACCGCATAATAGGCTCGCTCGTTCTTTAGCCTTATCTCAAAACGGTTTTTGATTTTCGTATCCTCAAGGGGAATTTCGTATTTGATATACTGTTCATAGTCCTTTTCATAGATACAGAAATAGACTTCCGATTTCAGCGAACCGACATACAATGTATTTCCCATACCGTATCTGTCATGTTCTCTGCTTTTTACAAGTTCACCGCTACGGTAACTCTTGAAACTGCGGAATACGGAAATACATTCCTCATGGTTGCATTTCTCTGTCAGCTCTGGAATATCTAGGATTCCTGCCATATCGTTGATGGCAAGGTCAAGACGTTTCATTACACCTCCCTCCAGCAGAGCGTCCATGAGAAAGTCATACCAGCTCCTATGCTGTGCCAGAAGATAGCTTTCCATCTGGCGGCAACCTTTTCCTTTCAGTTCCAGCAATGTGCCTTTTTCCTTATCGGGTGAAGTCAGTACGAAAACATCACCTAAAACATAATGCTCTGAATAGGAATAGAATCCGAAATCTTCATGTATCATCACATCAAGCCTAATTTTGAGAATATCCTCAACAACGTGCTTTACGTCCTGTGTGGGGAAACGGATTCTTACATAATCAAAGACCATTTCCAGCGGATTCTCTGGATTCAGTTTATCCATTGCGTCCGTCAATTTTATCTTAATTTCTTCTGTCAAAGCTACTTTTCCAGATTCCAGCCTGCTGATATATTCTCGGCTAACCCCAGCCATGACCGCAAGCTGATTTTGAGAAACGCCGTACTGCGTCCGCTGTTCTTTAAAATGGTCTATCCAGTCAGTATCATTCAGTCATAATCCCTCCAATCAAAAAAGGGAATGTGATAGTTGGCGATTTTGTCACATTCCCTTGAATCTTTAAAAGTCCGCTGGTTTAGCGGCTTTTTCCATATTTATTAAACTGTTTCCAGATAATTTGTGCCCCCCTGTTAGATAACGGGGGCTAATGGTTGGTGTGGCAAGCCACACCAACACAGGCTAGTCCGTATCTGCGGCTTTCGCTTTGCACGCCGCCTGTCCGTCCTGCCTGTTTTTTGACAGTCTGCCGATTTCCTTTAGAAAGTCATGCCCTTTAGGAACAAGGGGCGTGTAAAACTCTGATATAACGCTCGTTCCTGTATCGACATAGCCACGTCCTTTTATCTGCTTCAAGAAAAAGTCCTTGTCAACCTCACCGAACATCATAGAATAACCCAGCTCCGACATACGCCCCAATGCCACACGGAAATTGAACTGGTCACGGATTCCGTCACCGAGATATTTTGCGTCTGGACGCTGGCAGGCGAGAATCAGAAAATACCCAGCCTGCCGACCAAGCATGACTATCTGTTTGAGCTTATTCAGCACAGCGGCATTTTCCTTTGTCGTCAGCATTTCCATAAATGCTACATATTCATCAAAGATAAGGAAGTGGGGAGCAAGACCGAGATAGGCATAATTTTCACCTGTCTTATAGTTTTCCATCAATTTCATTGATTCGCTCCTTGTCATCATGTCATCATAGAATCGGTCAATACAGGCAGTTATATCTTCCTTTTTGTAACAGACTTCTGGCATGACAGCGGATAAATCCGCAAGGTCGGCGTTCTTAGGGTCTAGCACATACATGACCGCATTGCACTTTAGCAAAGCCTCAATCATGGTAAGGATAAAATACGTCTTCCAGTAATGTAAAGCTTTACATTATGGAAATTATGTAAAGTTAGAAATAATGTAAAGTAAGTTCTAATAAGCACGTTTTTATACCGTTTCTTATTGATTTACTTTACATTATTTTTTTATGTTCGGATAATATTTCTGTAGATATATTCACAGAAAGGAGCGTTAAATTATGCATAATAACGATTTAACAATCAAGGCTTGCATTGAAAAAATATTGGAGACAATGCACGATCTTGGTTATAGTAAGGGAAATATTGAAGCATATGAA